>CAKVCS010000211.1 GCA_934725785.1 uncultured Bacteroidales bacterium
ATCATGATGATGCTGAGCGACAAGTACGGCGTGTCACTCGACTATAGCGACGTGACGCCTAAGAACTTCAAGAGCGTGAAGAGCCTGGCGGAGATGGTCAGCGCCAAGCTCAGATAACAAAGCCCGCCGATGACAACCATAGAGGACTACCTCAAGCTCCATGCGGAGAAGACCCCGGGCAAGACCGCCATAGCGACCCCCACGGGGAGCGTGACATACGGGAGGCTGTGGGACACGGTGGAAGAGAAGGCGGCGCAGCTCGCTGACATGCGCGGCAAGGCTGTGGCCTTCAGAGCCCTGCCGGACGTGGACACCGTGGCCACATATTTCGCCCTGCACGTGGCGGGAGCGGCCGCCGTACCCCTCGACAAGGCTCTGCCGGACGCCCTCATGGACGAGTACCGGCGCAGCCTGGCACAGGACAGTCCGGCGGACGGCACGGCGGACGTGCTCTTCACAACCGGGACCACTGGCAGGCAAAAAGGCGTCATGATAAGCAGCGACACCATCCTGGCCAACGCCGAGAACCTCGTGGAGGCGCAAGGGTTCACGAGCGATGTGGAGTTCGTGATAAACGGGCCGCTCAACCACATTGGCAGCCTCTCTAAGATATACCCCACCATATACGTCGGCGGCACCATGCGCATAGTGGACGGGATGCGCGACATCAACGCCTTTTTCAGCGCCATAGAGCCGACCAGCGGTCGCCATGCGGCCACATTCCTCGTGCCGGCGAACATACGCATGCTGCTGACGTTCGGGCGCGACAAACTCTCCGCCCTCGCCGACAAAATCGAGTTCATCGAGACGGGGGCCGCGCCTATGGCCCAGTCGGACATGGAGGCCCTGTGCGCCACACTGCCCAAGACGCGCCTCTATAACACATACGCGTCGACCGAGACGGGCATCATATCAACATTCGACTACAACGCCGGCGAGTGCATAGCCGGATGCCTCGGCAAGCCCATGCGCCACTCGCACATAGACATATCGCCCGACGGATTCGTGTCATGCTCGGGGCGGACTCTTATGACAGGCTACTGGGGAGACCCTGAGCTGACGCGGAGGACGCTGGAGGACGGAGTCATCAAGACGAGCGACGTCGGGAGCTTCGACGAGAAGGGGAGGCTGCGGCTGTCGGGGCGCGGGGACGACGTCATAAACATCGGCGGCTTCAAAGTCTCGCCATCCGAGGTCGAGGACGCCGCCATGCGCACGGACTGGGTGAGGGACTGCATATGCGTGGAGGCTGAGCACAAAATCCTCGGGAAGACGCTCAAACTAATTGTCGAGACCGACGGCAGGGAGCTCGACCCGCGCGCCCTGGCCGCGGCCATGAGCGAACGGCTCGAGGCGCACAAGGTGCCAACATCATTTGAGCGGACGGACAAAATAAAGAGGACGTTCAACGGCAAACTGGACCGCAAGGCATACAGGGCGGGGTCGCCCAGCTAAGCGGGAACGGACGGCGGGTCAAATAAAAAACGCCCAACGTAAAAACAGACGGCATAAGAGGCGCAATATCAATTCTTTTGCCTACTTTCGTCCTTTAAATACGCGGCGGAAGCCGCACACGGAGAAGAGAATAACCAGCCGGACGGAGGTGGCGCGTGATGTGAAGCCCCGCCGACGGCACTATATAATCGATTATAAATAAAGATGGTAGTATTTTTCAAAGGCGGCAACATCCTCGCCGTGGAGACGCAAAGCGCGATTTCGGAGGACGACGCCAAGAAACTGACCTGGCTCTTCAGCGGGGCTGAGCGGCTTGATGAGCAATCTTTACCCGGCTTCTTTGTCGGCACAAGGCGCGAGACGATCACACCGTGGAGCACCAACGCGGTAGAGATAACCCAGAACATGGGACTCTCCGGCATAAGCCGCATAGAGGAGTTCTTCGCCGTGAATGATGAGAACGCCAAGTTCGACCCCATGCTCCAGAACCTTTACAAGGGTTTGGACCAGAGCATATTCACCATCGACAAACAGCCAGACCCGATAGTCCACATCACGGACTTCAAGGCATATAACGAGAAAGAGGGCCTCGCGCTCAGCGAGCCGGAGATTGCCTATCTCGAGGGGCTCAGCAAACGTCTGGGCCGCCCGCTGACGGACTCGGAGGTGTTCGGCTTCTCTCAGGTCAACTCCGAGCACTGCCGCCACAAGATATTCAACGGCACGTTCATTATCGACGGCGAGGAGAAGGAACTCTCGCTTTTCAAACTCATAAAGAAGACGTCACTGGAGAACCCCGGCTACCTCGTCTCCGCTTATAAGGACAACGTGGCGTTCATAGAGGGCTCCAAGATGACTCAGTTCGCGCCCGAGCGGGCCGACGTCCCGAGCGAGTTTGAGGCCAAGGAGATTGACGCCGTCCTCTCCCTCAAGGCCGAGACCCACAACTTCCCAACCACCGTCGAGCCTTTCAACGGCGCAGCAACGGGTTCGGGCGGCGAGATCCGCGACCGCATGGGCGGCGGCACCGGCTCCCTGCCCATAGCCGGCACGGCCGTCTACATGACGTCCTACTCGAGGCTGGCGGAGGACCGCCCGTGGGAAAAGGGTGTGCCTGTCCGCGAATGGCTGTACCAGACCCCGGCGCAGATACTCATAAAGGCGTCGAACGGAGCGAGCGACTTCGGCAACAAGTTCGGCCAGCCGATGATATGCGGCTCTCTCCTCACATACGAGCACGAGGAGGGCGACCGCACGCTCGCCTACGACAAAG
>CAKVCS010000212.1 GCA_934725785.1 uncultured Bacteroidales bacterium
CCACATGAGGCGCTTGAAGATGTCGTATTTGAAGAAATAGTATGTTCCTTCGGCCGTCTCGAGCGGCTTGTCTGTTGGCGGGAAGCTTTTTACGGCGTCGATATACGTGGCCAGCTCGTAGTTGAGGCAGCACTTGAGCTTGCCGCACTGGCCGGCGAGCTTGACGGGGTTGAGAGAGAGGTCTTGCACCCTTGCCGAGTGCGTGGAGACGGAGATGAAACTGGTCATCCATGTGGCGCAACACATCTCGCGTCCGCACGGCCCTATGCCTCCGATGCGCCCGGCCTCTTGCCTTGCACCAATCTGTCGCATCTCTATGCGGACACGGAACTTGTCGGCGAGCACTTTTATGAGCTCGCGGAAGTCGACTCGCTCATCGGCGATGTAGTAGAAGATGGCCTTTGTCCGGTCTCCCTGGTACTCGACGTCGCCTATTTTCATGTTGAGGTGCAGGTCTTGCGCGATACTGCGCGCCTGGAGCATAGTCTCATGCTCAAGCCCCTTCGCCTCCTCCCATTTCTCGATGTCGGTCTGCCTGGCTATGCGGTATATCCGCTTGAACTCGTAGGTCTGCGGGTTGACATGGTTCTTGTGCATCTGGAGGTAGACCAGGCGGCCTTGCAGAGTGACCATGCCGATGTCGTGACCTGGCGAAGACTCGACGGCCACAATGTCTCCCATCTTGAGCTGTATGCCCGTCGAGTTCCTGTAATAGGCCTTGCGGGTGTTCTTGAACTGAACCTCGACAAGGTCTGACGCGTTGGGCGGGGTTGGCAGATCGCTCAGCCAGTCGTAGGCATGAAGCTTGCCGCCTCTGACGGCCCTTGTCCCGCAGCAGCTTACGCTTTGCTCCGGTCGGTATTTTATGGCCGGTATGAGTTCCTCCGCGTTAGCCTCGTCGTTCTTGGGGCTTTGGGGTTGCTGCTCCCCGGCTTTCTTTATCTCGTCTTCCACAATGATACCTGTTTTTCGTTAAGGGGGATGGGTGCCACTTTACGCGCACTCCAATCGATATGTAGGTTATTGAATATTTTTCCTGTAAATGCAGCTTAGGCATCCCCGTCATCATTGGCTCTCGGCCGCTTGGCATTGCGGATGAGCGCAGTGAGACTAAGAATCATGCCTTTCATAATCATCCTGACGTTGCCGTTCTGCTCCACTTTGGCCAGGCAGTCGTCAAAGAGCGCGGCGAGCCTCTCCACGTTGGCGACATGCACGAAAGGCGCGAAGTTCACAAGGAAGGCCTCCTCGTCCGCCGTCAGGAAATTCAGCTCGGGCTGCCCGAGGTTAAGAATGAAGCTCTCCCTGACAAGATGCTGACAGTAAGAGAGGAGGCTTTTGGCCTGTTCGCGCGACATGGGCCTGCACGCGTCGGCGAGGCTGTTCATCTTGATGACGTCCCTTTTCCAGGCGGCGCGCATCATCTCCTTGAAGAAGCCGAGGCTTGCCATGTCATCGGCCGACGCCGAGACCTGCCTACGTGCCGCCACGTAGTTGCCTTGGGCGATGTGGGCCATGCGCGTGGCCACCTCTTTGGTCAACCCGTCGCGCTCAACGAGGGCCGTGGCCAAGTCGGCCTCCGCGACAGGCGGGATGCGGAAGGTCTGCGCGCGGCTTAGTATGGTGGGCAGTATTTTCTGCGCGTCTTCGCTGACAAGGAGGAACATGGTGTCGGTTGGCGGCTCCTCCAGAATCTTCAGGAGGCTGTTGCTGGTGGTCTCGTTCATCAGCTCGGGCTTCCATATGACCATAATCTGCCTGTCGGCCTCGTAGGGCTTCATGCTCAGCTTTTGGTGGATGAGCGAGGCTGCGTCTTTGGCAATGAGGGCCTGCTTTCCGCCCGACGCCGACTTGGCGTCATCGTCAGCCGCGGCAGTCCTGCGCGACGTCATGGCGTCATTCCACTCCTGAAGCCCGAAATATGGCGTCGACGTGACCATCTCGCGCCATTGGGGCAAAAACGAGTCGGTATCGTCAGACGAGCCGACCTTCGCAATGGGGAAGACGAAATGCACATCGGGGTGAATGAGCTTTGCCATTTTACGGCATGACGGGCAGACTCCGCACGCATCGCCACCACTCTTGTCGCCAGTGCAGAGCATATACTGCGCGAATGCCAGGGCAATGGGCATGGCCCCGCACCCCTCGACGCCAAGGAACATCATGGCGTGGGGCGCCCGCCCCTCGCCCGCCATGGCGAGGAGGCTGGCTTTGACCGCCGACTGGCCTATTACATCGCGAAAAAGCATTCCGACTGCGGACGTTAAAGAAGCCTTGCGCCCAACCGAGCGGATGCGCAACTCGGCTCACGGCGCCTTGGCAGGCAAAACATCCTCCAAAAATAATGAAAATTTGCTCGCAAAAGAAATGTGGAGGCTGCGGCTGGCGCACGCCATGAGCTTGCGCAAACGGCAATGGGACGGAAATGAAATTTTAAGATACTACGTAGGCGTACAGTAGCTACCTTTGCGCAGATAAACGTAGACCAACAGGAGAAACGATGTCCACTATTCTATTCGACCGAGCCGTGTTCGGCCCCGTGAGAAGCCGCAGGCTTGGGATATCACTTGGTATCAACCTATTGCCAGAGAACGGCAAAATATGCTCGTTCGACTGCCTATACTGCGAATGCGGATATACCACCCGCGGAGACCGCCAGACCAAGCTGTCTCCGCTGCCGACGCGCGCCGAGGTGGCTCGCAAGCTCGAGGC
>CAKVCS010000213.1 GCA_934725785.1 uncultured Bacteroidales bacterium
CCTTATACCAGTTCAGATAGGGCTCGGGCAACTTGTAAAGCGGCACGCCTTTATATTTGCCGTACGGCATCTTCATACGCACAAGGTCTATCAATATGCTCTGGTCCATCAGTACCCTCCTTGCTAAAAAAAAACATGGCTAATTTACGCAGAATGGCTAAGATTGTGGGCTTTGCATGTACCGTCATATGAATTGAGGTCGATAGCAATAAGCCGCGCGCCATTCCATTAATAGAAAATGGGGAGGCGCGCGGCTACATTGTCTTGCCGCGGGATGGCGGTTTGGGGCTATCTCTTGCTTTTCATAAGCTCAGCCACCTGTTTGCGCTCGTTGTCGTCCATCCTGCGGGTGGAGGCCCCCACGCGGCGGTAGGCTATGCCGTCAACGCTCATCACCATGTTCGCTGGTTCAATGTCAATCACGAATATTGACCGGCCCTTATGATTCTCGAACGTCATGTTGAAGAACGAGCAGGCCTCTGCGGGCATGTGCTGCCTTAAGAGGGTCCCGAAGAAGTTTTGCATCACGTCTTGCGCCTTTTGCTCATCATAAATCTTGCTTTCGCAAAAGAACCTGAAGTCGTTGTCAAGCCCCACGGCCATGCCGCTGTTGTTCACGCCGACCATCAGTTTGCCGCCCTTCCCGTTCATCATGCCGCAAACGGCAACCAGAAGATTAAGCCCCTGCCTCTCCTTGTCTGCGCGGGAGCCGTTGTCTGGAGGGAAGACCGCGCTCGACTTGAATTCGAGCGTGGCGCTCTCCTCGCCTATGAATTCGAGGTCGGACAGGTCACGTGTCTCAACGTCCAGCAGCTCGTTTATCTTGTTGCGAATGCTGCGCCGCTCGGGCTCCATGTCGTGACGCTTCAGTGTGTTGTATGCCATCACGAGGCCAGCCGTCAGCGTCCCGCGCCTTGACGCCATCAGTTGAGCCAGGTCGTCCTCGCTGTCGTCCTTGTCCATCCGCGATATGCAGAATAGCCGCATCACCTGATCTTGCAGGTCCGCGTTGACGCTAAGCAGGTCTTTGCTGCTCATGTAGTGCTTCTCGAACTCCTCTGTGTCTATCCATTGGTTCACGGCATATTGCTGCATCAAGTAGATGAACATCATCCGGTCGTGATACTCCTGCGCCTTGGTCATGTCGCCAAGGGTCAGCGACATCAGGCGCGCTATTGCCAATAGGCTGAATGACGCGGCCCTTGTTGGTGACATTGCGCTTTGGCGGTCTATTATGTTGATCAGCTCCCCAAGCTCCGCGCGCTCCATGTCGCCTTGGTCCTGGTCGTCATCTTCAATTTCCGCATTCTCAATGTCGTTTTCATCTTCAGGCTCATACAACCCGTATGCGTATTCCCCTAATAGGTTTTGAAGGCATGTGTTGACGTTTAAGTTCCCGTACGAATCCGAGAAATTTACGAACTGGCAGTTAACGTTCCCGTTCGGGTAAACCTGAGTGACTTCCACAACCACGATGTCGCCTACTTTCAGCGGAGGGTCGTCATAGTTGTGCTCCATTTTAAGGGAGTAGCCTAATTCGCTTATTAGCAGGCTGTCGCTGCCCATGCCCGTGCGAGTCACTACGCATGTGACATCTTCTCCCTCGCGGGCCAGTGTGTCGCAGATGAATGAGCGGATTTGCTTGTCCATGCTGAACTCGCATAGGCCGTTGCTCCTCACGTCCTTCACTACTGCGCGGAATAACTGCGGCTTGCCGCTCTGAGACAGGAAGTCGCGAGTCGAGGCCATCTTCACATGGTAGGGGACTATGTCTCGCATCGAGATGACCCCATCCCCCTCCACGCTGTCGCTTACTATCGAGGCGTGGAAGCGCGGGTGGCCGTCTTCGTCTTTGCCCTCACTGCCTGTTATTCGGATTGTCACTTCTTCACCTATTTCGGCGCACGTCTTTATTTTGCGTGCGGGTGCGTCTGGCGTTTGCGAGCTTGCCTCTCTCCCGCGGGCAAAGATGCATTCCTCAATGTCGCTCCACATCTTGCGAAGCTTCGAAATGTCGTGAGTGTCAGCTTTCACGTCGGTGCTGAAGTTCCGGTCGGAAGCTATCACGTGGAAGCCCTTCCAATCAGTCAGGCCGCTGGGCAGGATGTCTCGCATCCTGCCCGCGCCGCCAGCTTGCGCTATCGTCACTTCGTTCCCGAGGACTTTGATGGTTGCTCGCCGGCCTTCGTAGCATATGGGTTCAGAGGGGCCAGGCCGCAGTATTGTTGAGTTGGTCTTTATGCCCAGGATGTCGGCCGAGCCGCGCAGGTCGCTCCACCCGAATGGCAAGTTCGATGGGGCGTGAGTCAGAAGGAATCCGTAAGACTTGTTGTTCAATGTCGACCGTACCGAGGGGTTTGGCCCCTCAAATAGAGAAGAGTATCGGCATTGGCGGGCCATTAGCATGCGGCGGTTGATGTCGTCGTTCTCGTCAGATAGCAGCAGGGTCATGGATATGGCTTTCAGGCAGTCTCCCACCACGCTCTTGTTGTTGCCGAGTTTTATGTCGATTACTTTGTCGGCCTCGGCGGATTTTATGTCTATGTAGGTCGTCAGGAGGTCCAGTATTGCGGCCCGTTGCTGGTCTTGCTTCCAGTCGGACATTCCGCGTGAGGCCAGTATGCGAAACATGTCTGGCATCCATTTGTCCATCAGGCTCCGGTCTGTCGCCATGGCGCTTGTCATTACGTGCAGGCGGTGGGTCGGGT
>CAKVCS010000214.1 GCA_934725785.1 uncultured Bacteroidales bacterium
CCTCGTAGCCGGAAGGCGAATAGAACGTCAGGACCACCTTCTGCTCAGGGTGCTTCTGTTTGATGGCCTCGATGAGAGGCCTCCCCTGCTCAAACTCGCCAAGCGAGGCCGCGTGCACCCAGATGCAACCGCCGGCGCTGTCGAAGCCGCTCAGTTTGCGCCACGTTTCCTTTCGGCCGGCGCACAGTAGCCTCGCCTTCTCGTTGAAAAGCGAGGCGAGACGCACGCAAAGCCCGTAAACCCACATTCCGACGAGGTATACGGCCGATACGATTTTCATAAGACTAACAGATTAATATACTATGTTCTGAAAAATGCCCCCTCCGCTTGCTATAGCCGAGCCGCCGTCGGCTCACGGCCAAGGCTCGAAGCCCACCACCGATATGTCGTCAGTCTGCTCCACGTTGCCCATCCACTCGATAAGCTTCTGGTTGAGCAGAAGCCTCTGGTCGTTGGCGGGCAGCTTGTGAATGTTAAGCAGCAGATTCTTGAACCGCCTGACCTTGAACTTCTTGTGCTCCGGGCCGCCGAACTGGTCGCAATAACCGTCAGAGAACATGTAGAACATGTCGCCAGGCTGGCAGTCGATGGAGACGCTGTTGAAAGCCTGCTGCTCGGCCATGCGCCCAAACACATTCGCGCCTATGCTCATGCGGTCTCCGTGATAGACGAACACCTCATTGTTCCGGATGAGGTAAAGATCGTTCATCGCCCCGGCGAAGTTGATCTTCCTCTCCTTGTGATGCACCACGCAGATGGTGATATCCATACCGTCATTGACCCCAGCGGACCCGATCTTGGACATCTCCTGCTGGAGACGCGTGAGGATTTCGCCGGCATCGTCGACCTTCTGCCGCTGAATGATATTACTGATGTGGTCGATGCCCAAGATAGAGATGAAGGCCCCCGGCACGCCGTGTCCCGTACAGTCGGCAGAGATGACGAACGTCTTGTCGTCGCGGTGGTAGAAAGTATAGAAGTCTCCGCTGACAATCTCCTTGGGCTTGTAGAAGACGAAGAACTTGGAGAAGTGCCGGCCAATGGAGTCGACCTTTGGCATGAGGGCGTCCTGAATACGCTTGGCGTAGTTGAAGCTGGCGTGCTGCTCGTTAATGGCGTGGACGAGCTGGTTTCTCTGGCTCTCGACTATGCTCTTCGACTTGGCCTCGGCCTCGGCCTGCCTCATCCTCTTGTTTATCTTGCGGAAACGCAGGTTGAGGATGAGCCATATGATGGACATGAGCCATATGGCGTAGAAGAGGATGGCGGGCCGCGACAGCCACAACGGCGACTCGAGGCGGATGTAGACGGTCTTGACGTCGTAGCTCCATGTCATGTCGGCATTCGACGAGCGCAGCATGACCCTGTACGTGCCGGGCAGGAGACCTGAGACGAGAATCTCGTTCGTGCCACTGAATCGTTGCCAATCGCCGTCGTTAATCTTATACATGAACTGGTTGCGCGCGGGGTCAGTGTAATCGGACGAGGCGACATGGATCTTGGTTGACGCGTTGACCACGTAGAGGTGCGAGAACGTGGAGTCGTTGGACATTGTCATGATAGACTCCGCTCCGCCCGCCCCGTAGACGACCTCCGAGACGAAAGTGTAGGGCATACGCGTGTTGAAGGGGACGTTCTTCGTGTCCACCATGTTGACTGCCGCCACCTGCCCGAAGTATAACAAGTCTCCGCAGACAGCGAAGTTGTGACACTCGTTGCCCTGGTTGCAGAGGCCGTCGCGATGTCCGAACGAGTATACGTTGCCATAGTTGACGTCGACGTAGCCTATAGCCGAGCTGGTGTTGAGCCATACGACATCATTGCGGTCGCGGACGATACTGAAGATGGCACGGTGGTCGAAACTGCTGAAGACGTGGCTGGACACGGGCTCGGACGTGCGCCTGTCGAACACGAGGACGCCGTCGGACGTGCCGACGAGCATGTTCTGCTTATACTCCGCGAAAGAGAGTACGCCGTCTCCATCACGCCCCGCCCACTTGCGCCCTATCCTCTTGAAGGTCTTCTCCCCCATCCCTTTTACGAAGACGCCGGAACACGACCCTGCCCAGATGCGCCCGTCGGAGTCCTCGGTCACGACGTTGAAGATACAGTCCCCGCCCTCGGCCATGAGCATCTTGTCGAACTCGACACCATTATACCGGAAGAGCCCAGTCTGTGTTGAGATCCATATGTTGCCGAGGCAATCCTCGTCGAGCCCCCTTACGATGATGGTGGACGACGAGTCGGCGGACGAGACGCCAAGCGGTAGCCGGAATAGCGAGTCGGCCTGCGGGTTGTATCGCCAAAGCCCGTTTGTGGTCCCGACAAAGACTGAGCCGTTGCGACGCGCGAGTACGCAGAGAGCCTCGCCGCCGGGAATGGGGCGGGTGTCCGCCACACATCCCTCCATGTCAACACGGGCCAGGCCGCATCCTCCGCATGCCGCCCACAGTGTGCCGGGGCCTGTTGCCGAGATGTCGAAGGTAGAGTAGTTGGCCGGCATGTCGCAGCCTATGAGGCGGGTGTGAATCTTGGGCCGCTTGGTGTCGAGCTTGACGACCCCCATGTTGCTCGTAGCCACCCACAGGAGTCCGTTGTCATCCTCAAATATATCGTTTACCCGGGTCTGGCGGTTGAGCATGCCGTTGCAGCCGAGCAAGGGAATTGACTGGTTGCGCGATGGAATCCACATTGTAATCTTG
>CAKVCS010000215.1 GCA_934725785.1 uncultured Bacteroidales bacterium
ATCATAGACATCCTCCCAATCGCAGCCTTTATATTGTTTTAAGTAATCGAACACAGGCGCGACCTCCTCCCAATACCTCTCGGAACAGTCCACCCCAAACCAAGACTGTCCGAAGTCAAGCTTCTCACCGATTCGGGAGTGCTTAACGGCATCGTTATTGTTCTTTGCAGATATGCCGACTGCCCAGCCACGCTCCCTTGAAAACACGACATCGCGGACATCACCTTCTTGACCAGCCCTGTCTGGGCTTATGGCAATGCTCAACTCGTCATCTTCGCCATCAAACGTAAGTCCTGGCTCAAGGGCAACGAGGGAGTCTATTGTAAGCGCCGCGCAATAGTCAAATCTTCTCCGTTGAACATAAGGCTGCTGATTGTAATAGTTTCTTGCATACTGATATGCGTCGTCATACTTCAGAGACACGCGAATGCCACATTCGGAAGACAGGTATTCGTAATACTCCTTCGCAAGCGAGTATTCGAAAGCCTTTCCGTTCGCTGTTTGCTTACATCCATCCATTAGGTTTCACTTTTCGTCTCGCTTCAAAAACGTGCGTTTTAATACACCTGTTTTTTTACACCACGCATTTGCTCGGTCGGACAAGAAACTCTCAATTGTTGCCTATTTGAGTATATTTGCGGTAAATAAGGTAGCGCAACAAAGATGGCATCGAAAAAACGCACATTTTTTCGATGCCACACTATACGAAGAATATGACCGTGGACAACATAACAGCCGACACTGAAGTGAAGTACAAAGAGTTCCAAATTGAGCATAACGGCGCAAGCCCAAGCGTGGCTGTGGCGACACTAAGGTGGAAAGGCGAAGACGAGGACGAGGAATGCAACCGGATTGGGCTTCTCCCCTATCCTGTTTTGGCCGACAGGGGGATTTCCGATGATGATTTGACTTATAACGCCGAGAGTTATAGCGAGCTGATCAGGCTTTGCCAAAGAGGCGGTGGAGACTTCGCAGTGGTCAGTATAGATTGGTTCGAATAGTGTTCTGAGACAATTATAGCGTGACACACGGGAAAGCGTCAGCCCCCGCCGACGAAGATATCGTTGGCGGGGGCTGGGTGTGTAAACAGCCGTCGGGTCGGCCCTTAGACGGTCTTGTGGAATCCTATGATGTGGCGGACCTCCTGCAGGGTGGCGTTGGCGCTCTCGCGTGCTTTCTCGGCGCCGCGGCGCGCTATGGCGCGGAGGTTGTCGGTGTCTGAGGCGTAGGCCTGTATCTTCTCGCGTATGGGCGCGCAGAAGGCCTCAACGTCCTCGGCGAGCTGCTTCTTGAGGTCGCCGTAGCGTATGGAGCAGTCGTTCCATTTCTCGTCGAAGAACTGGACGGTCTCGGGCTTGGAGACGACGCGCATGAGGGTGAAGAGGTTCTCGATGACCTCGGGCTTGGGGCTGTTGGGCGACTGGGGGCCGCAGTCGGTAACGGCTTTCATGACCTTCTTGCGGATGGTCTTGGCATCATCCTTAAGATATATGCAGTTGTCCTGGCTCTTGCCCATCTTGCCGCTGCCGTCGAGGCCAGGGATCTTGACCGCGTTCTCGGAGAAGTGGAAAGACTGCGGCTCGGGGAAGAACTCGACACCATATATGTTGTTGAAGCGGCGCGCGCATTTGCGGGCCATCTCCATGTTCTGCTCCTGGTCCTTGCCTACCGGCACTTTGACGGCGCGGTGGATAAGTATGTCGGAGGCCATGAGCGTCGGGTATGTCAGGAGGCCGGCGTTGACGTTGTCGGGCTGCTGGCGCGCCTTCTCCTTGAATGTGGTGACGCGCTCGAGCTCGCCGAGGTAGGTGTTCATGTTGAGGTAGAGGTAGAGCTCGAGGACCTCCGGGACGTCGCTCTGGACGTAGATGGGGGCCTTCTCGGGGTCTATGCCGCAGGCGAGATACTCGGAGAGGATGGTGTTGGCGCTCTGCTGTATATCCTGAGGCTTGGGGTGCGTGGTGAGCGAATGCCAGTCGGCAATGAAGAAGAGGCAGTCGAACTGATCCTGCATCTTGACGAAGTTGGTGACAGCCCCGAAGTAGTTGCCGAGGTGGAGGTTACCTGTTGGGCGAATGCCGCTTACAACCTTTTCCATTTTATCTATTTCACGTTTTGCGACAGCGCGAGAGTTCACCCCGCATTGGGTTGCGGCAGTCGCGCTCATCAAGTTATTTTTTCGTAGGGCAAAAATAGCAATAATGTCGTGCGGTGGCTCGCCTGCCGTGCCGAAATAGGGTTGCGCCTATTTGAACTTGACAGGCTCGTCCTCGCGGTATGCCTCCTCAACCATCGTCCGCCCGAACCTGGCGGGGAGGGGGCTCACGTCTGGTATGTTGTACGACTTGAGGTTCAGCAGGTCGGACTCGGGGTCGGACTGTGGGATGACGAAAGGCCGCGAGGGGCGGCCATCGGCGTCGATGTGAGCCACATAGACCCGGCCATACTGCCCGTCGCCCCGCTTGCTGGCGAAAACCACCCAACGGGCGGACGAGGACCACGAGTGGTAAGTGTCGGACACGTCGGAGTTGAGCGCGCTGACATCCATCTCGCACCCCGAGCGGAGGTCCACCATCCGTAGGTCCGTCTCGCGGTGCCAGATGGGGAACGTGCCATAGGAGGAGGCGCAGAAGAGCAGGAAACGGCCGTCGGGCGAGACTTTCGGGAAACTGGCCGAGACGCCGTGGGCCTCCGCGCCC
>CAKVCS010000216.1 GCA_934725785.1 uncultured Bacteroidales bacterium
CGACGTCGTAGCCCTCGGTCTTGAACGCGGCTCCGAGCAGTGGCGAGATGTACTCCGTGAAGAATGGGGCGAGGATCGTCCTGCGTTTCTTGTCCTCGTCTGTGAACTTGCGCGGGCGGATGAATTCTTTCACGTCCTGAGACACCTCGCTGCCGAACTTGAGCGACTCGATGAGCGACCTGACGCGCAGCTTCATGGAGCCGACGTTGTTTATGTCGTCTATCTTCAGGAGCGTCAAGCTCTTGTTGTGACGGTTCAGGACGGAGCGCGCCTCGTCTGTGAAGAACGCGTCAGGACCGCAGCCGAACGAGGTGGTCTCCACGAAGTGCACGTTATTGCCCTGTCGGGCGGCCCATTGCGCCGAGTTGAGTATGCGGTTTACGAAAGTCCACTGCTTGAGTATGAAGGTCTCTTTCTCGTCTATGTTCACATTTCGGACGATGTCCTCCGTGACCACGTCCACACCGAGCTTGGTTATCATCTCTGACACTTTGTGCTGTATCAGAGGGTCGGTGTGGTACGGACGCCCGGCAAGCAGTATCACGGTCCTATGCGCGCGCTGGGCTTCGTGGAATACGTCGATGTTTGCCTGGCGCAAGTCCTTCCCGAACTTGTCATACTCCTTCAGAGCCGCCGCGTGGGCCGCCTTGACTGTTTTGGCCGGGATGTTGAACTGCCCCATGAAGCGCAGCAGCTGTTTGAGCAGCAGGCGCGGGTCTTGGAACGATATGACGGGCGAGTCGATAGGCTTCTTGGTTTTTATGACCGAGGCCACAACCTCGGGATAGCCTATAATGATCGGGCAGTTGAAGCTGCCGGTCACAGAATCGTCCTCGCGCTTCTCGTAGACGACGCGCGGGAAGAATATCCTGTCCACGCCATCTTGCGAGTCAAGGTTATATATATGGCTGTGAACCAGTTTGGCCGGGAAGCAAATATTGTCCGACATCACGGAGTGGACGCTTTGCTCGTAGTCCACGAACAGCGAGGGCTTCGACAGCACCACCCTGATGCCGCATTGCGTGAAGAATGTGTGCCAGAACGGGAACTCCTCATACATGTTCAGAGCTCGCGGGATGCCTATGGTGAACTTAGGCTCCGGAACGGTCTCCGACGGAGCCGCCGCGCGGTCGAAGAGGGCGTGGTATTTTTTTGCGCTCATGTCGACACCGACATGTGCGGAGGCCTTGCCGTTTGTGAATATCTTCTCGCACTTGTTGCCGGAGAAGTATATGCCGCCGTTCTTGAATTTATATTGCGTTATGCGGCACTGGTTCTCGCATCCGTGGCAAGAAAGCGTCTTCTCGTCGAAAGAGGCGGAGATGAGAAAGTCGCTCACCTGTCGGCCTTCATGCCTCTCGCCTTCCGCCTGCCTTTGGCTGTGGAGGGCGCAACCGTACGCGCCCATAAGCTCGGGCACGTTGTTGCAGTACACATTGCGGTTCGTCAGGTTCTCAAATGCGCGGACTATCGAGTCGTTTCGCATAGTACCGCCCTGGAGCACGATGTTCTCGCCAAGCTCGTCGTAGTTCTTGAGCTTGAGTACCTTGAACAGGCAATTCTTCACCACCGAGTAGGCAAGCCCTGCGGCAATGTCAGCCACCGAGGCCCCCTCGCGAAGCACCTGCTTCACTTTCGAGTTCATGAAGACGGTGCAGCGGGTGCCGAGGTCAGACGGGTGCTGGCTTTGGCACGCCTTTACGACGAAGTCCGATATGTCGCACCCGAGAGTCTGGGCAAAGGTCTCGATGAACGACCCGCAGCCCGACGAGCAGGCCTCGTTAAGCTCCATTCTCGTTAGCGCGCCATGGTCCACGTAGGTAGCCTTCATATCCTGACCTCCTATGTCGAGAATGAACGACACGTCCGGACACATGGCGTGGGCGGCAACGTAGTGAGCCATGGTCTCCACCATGCCATAATCGAGCGAGAAGGCGGCTTTTATCAGGTCTTCTCCGTAACCTGTTGAGCAACCGGCTGTTATGTTCACATCCACGTGCTCCTCCTCGGCGCGCTGGACCAGTTTGCTCAGGCCGTGCTTGACGGCGTCGATGGGGTTGCCGCCGTTGTGGGCGTAGTATTTGAATATTATCTCGCCCCTCTCGTTTATCACGACAATCTTGGTCGTGGTGGAGCCGGAGTCTATGCCGAGATAGTTGCGCTCTGTGGCGTTGCTAACGTCGACCACTGGCACGTAGTTCTTGCTCTTGTCCGCTTTCCACTCCAGGTACTCCTCCTCCGATGTGAATATGGGCGGCAGCTCGACCGTTGTCTTGTTGTGGTGGGCCTCGTTCTCCGTTACTTTCTTCTTCGGCGCCGGCGCGTTAAGCAGCTTCTTTAACTCGGGCACTGTGAACGGAGCATGGCCATTCTCGGCAAGGGCCGTGCCCCACGCGGGGATGACGTTTGCTCGCCCTTCTATCACGAAGTCGGTGTCGAGGGAATAGCCGAAATAGTCGGCCAAGGCCTTACGCAGCGATGGGATAAACGTCAGCGGGCCGCCGCAGAGCAGAATCTTGGGTTTTATCTCGCACCCGTGGGAGAGTGTGCTGGCCGTCTGGACTGCCACGGCTCGGAATATCGACGCGGCTATGTCCGTCTTGGGCACGTTGCGGGCGATCAGATTCTGTATGTCGGTCTTTGAGAATACGCCGCATCGCGACGCTATGGGATACAGGGCGGTGCTGCGC
>CAKVCS010000217.1 GCA_934725785.1 uncultured Bacteroidales bacterium
GTTCTATAATGGTTATTTGTTAAGAGTTTATCTTGGCGGGACTCCCTACTTGCTGGAGTGGACGGCGTGGAACCTGTTGATGCAGTCGACGTATGCCTCGACGGTCGCGCAGACGATGTCGGTGTTTGCGGCGAAACCGTAGTAGACGTGTCCGTCGTTCTCAACCTGGACGTGGACCTTGCAGGTGTCGTCGGAACCCTTGCTGATGCTCTGGATGGTGAGCTCCTTGAGAATCATAGTCCTGTGGATTATGTTCTTGAGGGCGTTGATGGCGGCATCGACAGGCCCGTTGCCCGTGGCGGCCGCGGTGAACTTCTCGCCGGCGATGTCGAGCCCTATGCTGGCCATTGGCTGCACGCCAACGCCGCTGGTCACCTGCATGAAGTCGATCTTGACGTGGTTGGTCGTCGCGACGTCAGCGCCGACGAGCATGAGCAGGTCGTCATCGTTAATCTCCTTCTTCTTGTCGGCCAGCTTGAGGAACTGCTCGTAGGTAGTGTCGAGCTTCTCGCCCTCAATCTTTATGCCGAGCTCCTCGAGCCTGTGTCGGAGCGCGGCGCGGCCCGAGCGGGCAGTCAGCACAATAGAGTTGTCGTCAATGCCGACGTCGTGCGGGTCGATGATCTCGTAGGTCGAGACGTTCTTAATGACGCCGTCCTGGTGAATCCCGCTCGAGTGCGCGAAGGCGTTGCGCCCCACGATGGCCTTGTTGGGCTGGACGGGCATATTCATGAGCGATGATACCATGCGGCTGATGGGGTAGATCTGCTTAGTGTTGGTGTCGACTCCGAGCCCCTTATGGCACTTGAGAATCATCGCGACCTCCTCGAGCGAGGTGTTGCCGGCCCTCTCACCGATTCCGTTGATTGTCACCTCGGTCTGCCTTGCGCCGTTGAGTACGCCCGCCATAGTGTTGGCGGTGGCCATGCCGAGGTCGTTGTGGCAGTGCGTAGAGATGATGGCGTTCTCAATGCCGTCTACGTGGTCAATGAGGTACTTGATTTTCGCGCCATACTCCTGCGGTAGGCAGTAGCCGGTCGTGTCGGGAATGTTGACCACAGTCGCCCCGGCCTTGATGACTGCCTCGACGACGCGGGCGAGGTACTCATTGTCGGTACGGCCGGCGTCCTCGGCATAGAACTCCACGTCGTCGACATAGCGGCGCGCGTATTTGACGGCTCGCACGGCACGCTCAATGATCTCCTCACGGTTAGAGTTGAACTTGAACTTTATGTGACTGTCGGACGTGCCTATGCCTGTGTGGATTCGCTTGTGCTTAGCGAACTTGAGCGCGTCGGCGGCCACGTCGATATCCTTCTCGACGGCGCGTGTCAGCGCGCAAATGGTAGGCCACGTGACGGCTTTAGATATCTCGATGACAGAGTTGAAGTCGCCCGGGCTTGAGATGGGGAAGCCCGCCTCGATGACGTCAACGCCGAGACCCTCAAGCGCCTTGGCGACCTGGATTTTCTCGACCGTGTTGAGCTGGCAGCCTGGCACCTGCTCGCCATCGCGAAGAGTGGTGTCGAAGATATAGACTCTGTTGTCCATCGTTTCTTATATAAATGTCTTAGTTTCTTGAATGGGTGAAAAACCTGAAGGTGTCGCTTTTCGCGAAGTGTGGAGGCGTCGGCCTCGCGGCCGGCGCTTCCTGTTGTCTTTCCGCGGCAGAGGCTCACGCCCGCCCGCGGCAAGGTCATCGTGTTAGTTGTTCTCCGGACGGAGCTTGCGCACTGTGACGGCGGTCTGCCACATCTCGCTCTCGCGGAGGGCTGCGAGCTCCTTCTCGAGGCCGGCGCGGTAGTCGGGCTTAGAGTTGGAGTCCATGGAGATCTGAGCCTCGTTGCCGAGCTTGACGCTCATATAGAGCCACTGCATGATGGGCTTGATGGCGTCGTGGAAACGGGGGTACCAGTCGAGCGCGCCGCGCTGCGCCGTGGTAGAGCAGTTTGCGTACATCCAGTCCATGCCTTTCTCTGCGAAGAGGGGCATGAGGCTCTGCGTGAGCTCCTCGACGGTCTCGTTGAAGGCCTCGGAGGGGGTGTGGCCGTTCTCGCGGAGGACCTCGTACTGCGCGAGGAGGAGACCCTGGATGGCGCCCATGAGAGAGCCACGCTCGCCGGTGAGGTCAGAAGTGGCCTCGCGCTGGAAGGTGGTCTCGAAGAGGTAGCCAGAGCCGATGCCGATGCCGAGGGCGAGGGTCTTGTCGAGAGCCTTGCCGCTGGCGTCCTGATAGACGGCGTAGCTTGAGTTCAAGCCGCGGCCCTGGAGGAACATGGAGCGCAGCGAGGTGCCGGAGCCCTTAGGAGCGACCATGACGACATCGATGTCCTTCGGGGGGACGACGCCGGTGCGGTCGTTCCAGCAGATGGCGAAGCCGTGCGAGAAGTAGAGGGTCTTGCCAGGGGTGAGAGCCGCCTTGATGGTGGGCCATACGGAGAGTACGGCGGCATCGGAAAGGAGGCACATGATGATGGTGCCCTTCTTGACGGCCTCCTCGATGGAGAAGAGGGTCTCGCCCGGCTTCCAGCCGTCGGCCACGGCCTTCTCGAAAGTCTTGCCCTGACGCTGGCCGACGATGACGTTGAAGCCATTGTCGCGGAGGTTCTGAGACTGGCCCGGGCCCTGGACGCCGTAGCCGATGACGGCGATGGTCTCGTTCTTAAGGATCTCACG
>CAKVCS010000218.1 GCA_934725785.1 uncultured Bacteroidales bacterium
CTCTGGGGTCAAGATGTCGGGTTGACCTATGTTGAGGTGGAACACGCGCAGGCCGCGGGCCTTGGCGTCGTCGGAGTAGGGGACGAGCTTGCGTATTGGGGACGACGGCATTATTATGCCGCGTTGCGATATGGATGGCATGTTGTGCTGCTGTTAGTTTCTTGTAGCTAAATTACATATTTACGTTCGGCGCGGGCGTCTGGCGTCGAGTTTCTCCGAATCTGGTGTCTATGCCCGTTTATTTGGTGGCTCGTATGACACAACTACAAAAGCCCCGCGGGCGAATGCCATAACGTGGCTTCGCTCGGGGGCTTGTCATCGGTTTTTTGAGTGATGCCTCAAGCGTCACGCCCCCTTGCCGAGGGTCGCCGCCGCCGCATCTATGCGCGCAAGGGTCTCGTCCTTGCCTATGAAGACGAGTATGTGGAATATTGACGGGCCTTGCGATACTCCCCATATAGCGAGGCGCAGCGTATTCATTACTTGCCCCATGCTGAACCCGTTCGACACCACCCAGTCGTGAGCCTTGCCTTCGCTCTTGGCGGGGTCTGTCAAGTCGTCGGTTGCGAGTATGTCGCGCAGCTGCATAAGCTTGTCCACGTTGTCCGCCTTCCAGAATTTGTTGACGGACTTTTCATCGTAGGCTGTCGGCCGCACGAAGAGCTTCTCTGTCAAGTCGACCAAATCGCGCGGGAAGGTGGCGCGCTCCTTAATCAGGCTTATGGCCTGCGCGGCACGCTCCTCAGTGACGTCTATTCCGCGCTCGGCGTATATGGGCGCGGTCATCTTCGCCAACTCGGAGTCGGGCGTCACTCGCAGATATTGCGCGTTGAACCACTTGG
The DNA here is from genome assembly GCA_934725785.1 of uncultured Bacteroidales bacterium. Taxonomy (GTDB): domain Bacteria; phylum Bacteroidota; class Bacteroidia; order Bacteroidales; family Marinilabiliaceae; genus W3P20-009. The sequence continues at coordinate 843 of CAKVCS010000218.1, forward strand.
CCTTGTCGGGGTTGAATCTTGCTCCTGCCTTTGACACTTTCTCAAGGTTGAAGGCCTTGATGAGCTCGTCCATTGAGAATATTTCTTGTTCGGTGCCCGGGTTCCACCCGAGCAGTGCAAGCATGTTTATAAATGCTTGTGGCAGATAGCCCTCCTCGCGGTAGCCCATGGCGGTGCTGCCGTCTGGCGCATTCCACAGCAGTGGGAACACGGGGAAACCGAACTTGTCTCCGTCGCGCTTGCTCAGCTTGCCCTGCCCCTGCGGTTTTAGCAGGAGTGGCAGGTGGGCGAAGGCGGGGCGGGTCTCTTCCCACCCGAACGCGCGGTATAGCAGGTAGTGCAGTGGCAGCGACGGCAGCCACTCCTCGCCGCGGATCACGTGCGATATCTCCATGAGGTGGTCGTCTACAATGTTGGCCAGATGATACGTAGGCAGCTGGTCCGCGCTCTTGTAGAGGACCTTGTCGTCAAGTGTCGAGGTGTTGATTGATATATGGCCGCGTATTATGTCGTCCATCTTGACATCCTCATTCTCGGGCATCTCGAAGCGTATGACCCACTGGTCGCCACGCGCTATGCGCTCCTCGACATCCTCTTTGGTCAGGGCGAGGCTGGTCTTCAACTTGGTGCGCACTGTCTGGTCGTATGCGAAGGTCTTGCCGGCGGACTCTGCCTCTTTGCGCATCTGGTCAAGTTCATCGGCGCTGTCGAACGCATAATACGCCCACCCGTTGTCCACGAGTTGCTTGGCGTATTTGAGGTATATCTCTTTGCGCTCGCTCTGGCGGTACGGTGCGTGCGGGCCGCCCTGCTCAACCCCCTCATCAGTCTCTATGCCACACCATTTGAGGCTCTCAATGATGTACGCCTCTGCGCCAGGCACGAAACGCTGGCTGTCGGTGTCCTCAATGCGGAGGATGAAGTCGCCGCCATGCTGGCGGGCGAAGAGGTAATTATAGAGAGCTGTGCGAACACCACCAATGTGGAGGGCACCGGTGGGGCTTGGGGCGAACCGCACCCTGACGCGACGTGTGTTGTCTGACATTTGTTGACTAAATTCAGTGACGCTTATAAACAAAAAAAGCCACCTGTTTTGCGAGGTAGCTTGCTTTTGTAGCCGATAGGAGAATCGAACTCCTATTACCAGATTGAGAATCTGATGTCCTAACCGTTAGACGAATCGGCCAGACTTGTTGTCTTGTCACCCCTTGTTCCCGAATGACGATGCAAAGTTACCGATTAATTTTAAATTTGCAATAGGGCTGGAATGAAAAATTGGAGTGCAGACATAGGAATCCTCATGTTTCTTGTTATATGCCTATGCCCCTCTCCTTCATTATTGCCCTGAGCCTCTCAATTTCGGCTTCCGCCTCCTCAGCTTTCCTTTCCTTCTCTTTCGCCTTTCTCTCCGCCTCCTTCGCCTTTCTCTCCGCCTCCTCGGCTTTCTTTTCCGCCTCCTCGGCTTTCTTTTCCGCCTCGTCGGCTCTCTTTGTGGCGGTGACCACCTCGTCCTCCTTGTCCTTGACGAACCTGGCGAGCGAGTCCTCCAGGTCCATCTTCTTGCTGAGGTCCGGGTCGGCCGCGGCCTTCTCGAGGACCCTGAGGATGTTGACCATCTCGACGTCCTGCTCGTCCGGGTTCTCCTTGTAGTCGAACGTCTTGGCCCTCGTGCGCCTCGGCGCCTCCTTAAAGACGCTCAGTATCTTGTCGAGCAGAGTGTCGTGCCTCACGGTGACCCTCGGGATCTGCACGACGATCATGTCGTTGGTGAGCGCGCTCACGAAGTCGATCTCGTCCTTCGTGTCGAGCCTGAGCCCGTTGTTGTCG
>CAKVCS010000219.1 GCA_934725785.1 uncultured Bacteroidales bacterium
GTGCTACGGTGGCGACGTCTCACGTAAGCGCAAGCTGCTCGAGAAGCAGAAGGAGGGCAAGAAGAGGATGAAGCAGATCGGCTCGGTCGAAGTGCCGCAAAAAGCGTTCCTCGCGGTCCTCAAGCTCGACGAATAGAAGTCTCTTTCCTTGCAGTGTGGAAAAAAACGACAGGCCGCGGCCCCTTGTAGGGCCGCGGCCTGTCGCCGTCAACAAGGCTCACGCCTGGCCATATTGCCCATTCCGGGGCGCCGACCGGTTCAGCACGCCGATGAGGACAAAAACGGCGGGGCGCCCCCGCGTAATCTAAGGGCGCCCCGCGCATGTGTAATCCTTTTCAGCCTGTGGTCCCTTAGTTGGTCTTGAACCTCCAGTCCTTCCTCTGCGCAAGCTCGGCGTTGGCCTTCTCTATCTTTTTCTCGAGGCCGGCTTTATACGCCGCCACCTTCTTTGCGGTCTCAGAGTCGCCTGTGCCTATTATCTGCAGGGCGAGGATGGCGGCGTTCTGGGCCGCGTTAAGACCTACCGTAGCCACTGGTATTCCCGGGGGCATCTGTATCATTGAGAGCATAGAGTCCCAGCCGTCCATCGAGATGGACGCCTTCACGGGGACACCAACCACGGGCAGGGTGGTCGCGGCGGCAATGACGCCCGGCAGGTGCGCCGCGCCGCCAGCAGCGGCTATTATGACCTTAATGCCGCGCTCCGCCGCGCCCTCGGCGAAGGCGAGCACCTGGTGGGGAGTCCTGTGCGCCGAGAGGGCGTTGACCTCGAACGGAATCTCCATCTGTTCCAAAAAGTTGAGGGCTGGCTCCATGACCGGAAGATCCGACGTGGACCCCATGATGATGCTGATTACGGGTTTCATGTTTCTTTTCGTTTGCTTTTCAAAGCCCGCGCCAATGGAATATGGATCGTGGGGTCTGACGCGCAAAGGTAAGCCTCATTTGTCACTAACCAAATTGCGATTTGACTAAAAAGTTATATTTTTGCGCCTTATGCGGATGCGTCGCGTCCGCTTGCAGCCTGGCCGCCCGAGTGCGTCTCTGGCTTCGCTTTCTTACATTGGTATCCGAAACGCTTTACTATCCGGTATGGCACGCATGAAAGTACTCGACAAGACGTTCGAGACAACCTACCCCGAGAGCCAGATACTCGAGGCCGTCGGCAAAGTGGCCGACGCTATCAATTCAGACATGGAGGGCAAGGATCCCCTCTTCCTCTGCGTACTCAACGGCGCTTTTATGTTCGCCTCCGACCTCATGAAGAGGGTCACAGTCCCTTCGCGCATATCGTTCGTCAAGCTCGCGTCCTACAGCGGCACGCAGTCCACTGGCGTCGTCAAGGAGCTCATAGGCCTCAACGAGGATCTCTCCGGCCGCAACGTCATCCTCATCGAGGACATCGTCGACACCGGGGTGACCATCAAGGGGCTCATTGACCAATGCAAGGCCAAGGGCGCGGCCGATGTCCGGGTGGCTACGCTCCTCTTCAAGCCCGCCAGCTGCAAGCTCGCCAAGAAGCCCGAGTACGTAGGGCTCGAGATACCTAACGACTTCATCGTCGGCTATGGCCTCGACTATGACGGCTACGGACGCAACATACCCGAGATTCTCACTCTCGTGCCTGAAAACTAAGATCTTACAATACCTTATTATTTTCCTCAGAAAATGCTCAATATCGTTATCTTTGGCCCTCCAGGCTCTGGCAAGGGCACTCAGAGTGAGAACCTCATCAAGAAGTACAACCTCGCCCACATCTCAACCGGCGACCTCCTCCGTAAGGAGATAAGCACCAACACCCAGCTCGGCGCACTCGCGAAGAGCCATATGGACAAGGGCGAGCTCGTCCCCGACGAGGTCATCATCGGCATGATCGACTCCTATCTCGACAAGATGGGCAAGGTCAACGGCGTCATCTTCGACGGCTTCCCGCGCACCGTGGCTCAGGCTCAGGCGCTCAAGGATCTCCTCGCGACATACAAGACCAGCGTGGCCGTATGCCTCAACCTCGAGGTCCCCAACGACGAGCTCATGACGCGACTCATTGAGCGAGGCAAGACCTCCGGACGCTCCGACGACAACGCCGAGACCATCAAGGCGCGCCTTGACGTCTACGAGAAGCAGACAAAGCCCGTACTTGAGTTCTATCAGAAGGAGGGTGTGGCTGTCAACATCAAGGGTGTCGGCTGTATCGACGCCATCTTTGCCGACATAGCTGCGGCCGTAGACTCCAAGAACAAGTAGGCCAAGCGAACAATAGCAACCCCCTGCCGTCCTCAGCGCCACGCGTGCGCCAGGCGACAGGGGCGTTGCCTTTTTTTTGAGATAGCCCCGACCGACGACAACAACCGACCACCGACAAGCGGCGGCAGGCGGGATTTCCTGAGGAACAATGTAAATCGCGCGTCTCTATCCTCCCCGAAATAACATTCCTAATCACTCCAACCTAAACATACATCCACAGTGGCGTCAAATTTTGTCGACTACGTAAAGATTTACTGCAAGTCCGGACACGGAGGGCCAGGCTCCGCCCACCTCCGCCATGTCAAATATATCGAGAAGGGAGGCCCCGACGGCGGCGACGGCGGACGCGGCGGGCACGTCATAGTGCGCGGCAGCCGACAGTTCTGGACCCTCATACACCTCAAGTTCGCCCGCCACGTC
>CAKVCS010000220.1 GCA_934725785.1 uncultured Bacteroidales bacterium
GTACCCGGTCATCCGCGCGCGGCGCACGAGACTGTCCTGGATCGTATTGTTAAGCATATGCCCCATATGGAGAACGCCCGTCACGTTTGGTGGGGGGATTACCACAGTGAAAGGCTTGCGGCCGTCTGGCTTGGACTTAAAGAGGCCATTGTCAAGCCAATACTGATACCACTGAGCCTCGATTTCGTCGGGGCTATATTTTGCCGATAATTCCATATTGTAGATTACTCTGTTTTTGCAAATTGAACTCGCAAAAATAACGTTATTAATTGAAATCAAGAAAAGGAAGTTAGCAAGATGATTCCCACATGCGGATGCCTGAGCATTGCTACGGCCGCGATTGCTTTTCCGCGGCTTTTCTCCTCTCGCCTTATGTGTTTTCTCGCATGGGCATGGTATGGATGGCCGCGCCGTTTAAAAAAATCAAACAGGAGGCCCGCGCCTCGGCGCAGGTCTCCTGTCTCAGTGTTTTAACACCTCCCTGTGTTATCTCTTTTTCCACAGTTTTGCCATGTCTTCCAGTGTCTTGCCTTTTGTCTCGGGGACGAGCTTAAGCACGAAGATTGCGGCCGCTATACATATGATGCCATAAAGCGCGTATGCGAAAACGTGGCCGAAGTTGGGCATTGACTCCGTCGACATGTCATACATCGGTACGAACGTCGAGGAGACAATAAAGTTGAACGTCCACTGGAACGCGACGGCTATGGCCATGGCGGCTCCTCGGATGGTGTTGGGGAAGATCTCGGCAATCAGCACCCAGCATATCGGGCCCCAAGAGAACATGAAGGACGCGGCGTAGACCATAATGCTGATGACGGGCAGCATGCCAGCGTCGCCCACGACATTGCTTGCCGCCACGCCGGCCGCGCCTATGGCCATGCCTACCGACCCCCATATCAGGAGTGGCTTGCGGCCGAACTTCTCAACGGTAAGCACCGCGAATAGCGTGAAAGCCAGGTTTACGATGCCCATCATCACAGTCTGGCTCATAGGGTCGCCCATGCCCATGCTCTCAAATATTCTGGGAGCGAAGTAGAGCACCGCGTTTATGCCTACTGCCTGCTGGAACACGCTGAGCATTATGCCCACAAATATCACCATCCAGCCATAGCTGAACAGTGGCTCTACCTTTTCGTGCGCCGTGGCCTTAATGTCAGCGAGGATGGACTGAGCTTCGCTGCGCCCGTTTATGCGTGTCAGTACTTTTAGCGCTTTCGTGTCATTGCCGGTCATGGCGAGGTAGCGCGGAGTCTCAGGCACAAGGAGTACGAGCATAGAGAATATGCCGGCGGGGAATGCCGCGCTGAGGAACATATAGCGCCATCCTGTGGATATCGTCCACGGGTCGGAGTCCGGGGCGACGCAATACGCGCCCTCGACAAGTTTTATGACAGGGTTCGCGTGGTCGCCAAGAATCATAAAGTTGACGAAGTACACGATGAGCTGGCCCGAGATGATTGCGAACTGGTTCCACGAGACGAGCGTACCCCTTATTCGCGATGGTGCGACCTCCGCAATGTACATCGGGCACAGTGCGGAGGCGAGGCCTATGCCGAGTCCGCCAACGATGCGGTAGATGTTGAACATCACGAGAAGTCCGAAAGTCGCCTTGCCATGCTCAAAGAAAAGAATCTCGGGGTCATAGCTGCCTATGGCGGAAAGGAAGAACAAAATTCCTGCCAGGAAGAGCGACTTCTTTCGGCCAAGACGTGTCGCGGCCAAGCCCGACAGGCCACTGCCTATGATGCAGCCTATCAATGCGCTCGATGTCGTGAAGCCGTGCCAGAAACCAGTGTATGTGAAGTCCGTTGCGCCCAAAAAGAACGCCTGCAGGCCCTTCTCTGCACCTGATATGACGGCTGTGTCATATCCGAAGAGCAAACCGCCGATGACAGCGACCATCACGATGCCGGTCAGATAGGCAGTGCTGCCCTTGTCGTTAGTTAATGTGTTTGCCATTTCTTGTCTAAGTCTTTTTTCGCCAATTGCCGTTGTCGGGATGCGTCAACAATATTGAACGACGTGAACACCGATTAACAATCTGGCCTCAAAGTTACAAAAAGCCAGGCAGCCGACAGGGTGGGGGCTGCCTGGCTTTATTTTCGCCAGTACGGATTAGCAATACATGGAGACGATGGTCTCGTAAAGCTCCTGCTGGCCAGAAGTTTGCTTAGGCTCGCCTACGCTCTTGCCATACTTGTAGACGTCCTCGAGGGTGAGCTTGCCCTCCTCGAACTCCTTACCCTTGCCAGAGTCGAAGCTTGCGTAGCGCTTTGCCTTCATCTCCTTATAAGGGCTCTTCTCGAGCAGCTCTGCTGCTGAGAGCAGGGCGCGGGCCATTGCGTCCATTCCGCTCACGTGGGCGATGATGATGTCCTCGAGGTCGGTAGAGTTGCGGCGCGTCTTCGCGTCGAAGTTCGTGCCGCCGTCCTTGAAGCCGCCACCGCGGATGATCTCCATCCACGCCTGGGTGAGCTCATAGTTGTCGATAGGGAACTGGTCGGTGTCCCAGCCGTTCTGGTAGTCGCCGCGGTTCGCGTCGATGCTTCCGAGCATGCCGGCGTCAACGGCGCAAGCGAGCTCGTGCTCGAAGGTGTGGCCTGCAAGGGTGGCATGGTTGACCTCGATGTTGACCTTGAAGTCCTTGTCC
>CAKVCS010000221.1 GCA_934725785.1 uncultured Bacteroidales bacterium
ATATACGACAGCATGGAGCAGGCGGACAACGGGCGCGCAGACAAAGCCGTCGAGACCTTGACGCGCCTGGCATCCGCCCACCCGGAAGAGGCGGCCATCCGCTACGAGCTGGGCTACGCACTGATGAGAGACTACCAGTTCGCCCGCGCCGCTGAGACCTTCAGAAGCCTGCGCGAAGAGAGCGAAATGGGAGAGATGGCCTATGAGATGGAGGGTAACGCCCTTGACCTGGCGGGACGGCGCGGCGACGCCGTGAGGACGTATAACGAAGGCTTGAGGAGATACCCAAAGTCTGGACGGCTCATGATGGAGCTGGGGACAATAAGGATGCAGGAGGAGGACTATGAGGGCGCACTGGCGATGTACAAGCGCGGAATAGAGGTGGACAAGGCATTCAGCTCGAACTACTACCGCGCCGCCTGGATCTTGTTCAACAGCAGCACGCCCGAGGAGGGAATAGCATACGCGGAGGCTTTCATAATAATGGAACGGAAAGGGGAAAGAGTGGAAGAGATGAGCCGCATGACTTACGCGGCATACGCAAAACTTCTGGAGCAAGAGAGTGATGCGGCAATTGAGAGCCCGACGCTCACTTGGGCGAAAGAGGCGGGGTACTCAAAGGAAGAAGCCCCCACCCTGCGAGCCATAAGCGCAACAAAAAAAGCCATGCTGGACACGGAGCCATCGGACGAGACGGAGAAGATGGTCCGAACATTTGAACGCGAAGTGGACAAAGCCGGACACTGGGACCCGTATTGCAGATGGCTGACTCGCAAAGGCCGTGAGGAAGAGTTCGAAGCCTGGCTGGGCTTGCACGAAGACCAGATGGAACGCTTCGCCATATGGATAGACGAGAACGGCTCGCTAAACCATGAAAGCCCGCACAATGATTGAGAAACAACGCGCGGCACACGTTGAGTTGAGCCGCGAATGGGTTATATTTGCGCAACCAAAATGCTACAGGACAATATGAGCAAAATACTCGTAACTGGCGGCACCGGCTTCATAGGGTCGCACACGGTGGTCGAGCTTCAAGAGGCCGGCTACAACGTCATAATAGTGGACAATCTCTCGAACTCGAAGGCAGAGACTGTTGACAACATAGAGAAAATAACAGGCATCCGCCCGGAGTTTGAGAACTTCGACCTGTCGGACCGCGGCGCGGTGCTCAACTTCTTCCTCCGCCACAAGGGCGAGATAAACGCGGTGATACACTTCGCGGCGTTCAAGGCAGTAGGCGAAAGCGTCCACAAGCCACTGGAGTATTACCGGAACAACGTGAACAGCCTCATGAACATCCTTGAGGGGATGAAGTACACGGGAGTGGCTAACCTGGTGTTCTCCTCCTCATGCACCGTTTACGGCCAACCGGACAAGCTGCCAGTGACCGAATCGACGCCACGCAAGCCCGCCGAGAGCCCGTATGGCAACACAAAGACAGTGAACGAGGACATAATCCGCGACTTCTGCCACGAGGAAAAGCAGATTAACGGTCTGGCCTTAAGATACTTCAACCCGATAGGCGCACATCCGTCATCGCTCATAGGCGAAAGCCCCGTCGGCATACCGAACAACCTGGTGCCGTACATAACGCAGACGGCGGCGGGACTGCGAAAAGAGCTGAGCATATTCGGTGACGACTATGACACCCCGGACGGCACCCCAATCCGCGACTACATTGACGTCGTGGACCTGTCGAAGGCCCACGTGGTTGCCATCAAGCGCCTGCTGGAGGGCAAGAACAAGAGCAACTACGAGTATTTCAACATAGGCACGGGCAAGGGGCTTAGCGTCCTCGAGCTGGTTAACGCGTTCAAGAAGGCGACAGGCGCGCCACTGCCATACAAGATTGTAGGCCGCCGCTCAGGTGACATCGTAAAGATATGGGCGGACACGACACTGGCCAACACGGAGCTGGGGTGGAAAGCCGAAGTGCCCATAGAGCAGACACTTCTCAACGCGTGGAACTGGGAGAAGAGGTGCAGGGGGATGAAATAAGCTCACCCTGACCATCATAGCATATAACAAGCGGCTCCGCCATCAGGTCCTGACCCGATTGGCGGAGCCGCTTGTCTGCGCCCATCCCGGATGCGGACGCGCATCACTGACGGCGTCCGAAATCTACGCCGATGCGGAGAACGAAAGAGTTACAATCTAAAGAGGTCGAGGTGCAGTACGTTGCGTAATCGTCCTCCAAATAAGCGTCGTAGTAACCAGCGAGGGCCTCGTAGCCCATAGAGATGTTAAAACGCTTGACCCGGACGCCAGTCGTGAAGCTGAAATAGACCCCATTGTAGTCATAGTCGTAGGCCGCATTGAAAAAACCGCCCAAGCGCGCATCGAGGAATGGGGAGACCTTGCGGGCAATGGCGTCAAAACGGAAAGCTGAGTAGACGGGGACTATCAGGTTAAAGTCCCTCACGAGGTCATCGCCACTCTGAAAAAGAAGCCCGAAGCCGCCTCCAAGAAAAATCTTGGGGTTGAACTGGTAGCCGTGGGTGGTCATAAAGCCCACTCGACCATAAAAGTCGTCATTCTCAAACTCATCGACAAGACGGCCTAAAATGATATTGGCATCGACGAAACCGCGATAGCCCCTTGCGGGACAGCCTACAAGCACCCCGTCCTCTTCTTGCCA
>CAKVCS010000222.1 GCA_934725785.1 uncultured Bacteroidales bacterium
ACTTTGTGTCGATAGGCCCATCGACAATGCCAACAGCGAAAGTTCGGATAGGCCTGCCGAGGTGACGAGCCGCGATGGCGCAGACGAGGCTTGAATCCAAACCGCCGGAAAGCAGGAACCCAACAGGGACGTCGCTCTGAAGACGCTTGACCACAGCGTTGGTAAGCAGGCGATTAATGTTTTTGCATACGGCCTCCTCATCATCGGCAGAGTAGCCGTCCGGGGTTGACGTGACATCGGTGTACTGTACGAACTTCTGCCCATCGTAGACATGGCCAGGCGGGAACGGCATGACGGTCTGGCACAACCGCGACAGCGCCTTCATCTCGGAGGCGAAGCATATGTCGCCTGCCGGCGTGTAGCCATAGAACATGCCGCGGATGCCGATAGGGTCTCTGGCCGCAAGGAACTTGTCCGACTTGCGGTCATAAATTACGAGAGCGAACTCGCCATCGAGTTCACGCGCCATCTGGATGAGCCCCTTATCCTGAAGCAAAGGGATGATGCACTCACAATCGCTACCACTGCGGAAACCATAGTCTGAGTAACGGCGCCTGAGCTCGGGGCTATTGAAAATCTCGCCATTGCACGTGAGGGAAATGTCGCCGGACACGAAAGGCTGGTTGCCCGCATCTGACACATCCATAATGCTGAGGCGGTGGAAAGCCATCCACCCCCTTGGGAGATCCTGCTCGAGCGTATTATCCGGCCCGCGGTGCTTAATGGCGTATGCCTCGTGACCGAACTTGAGCTTCATGGCTAAGTCGCTACCTGTGTAAACTGTGAAACCGCACATGATGTCTTGATTTACTATTGAAATATTTTGATGCCGCAAAGTTATATTTCACAATTGAAATAACAAATAAAAAACAGAATTATAAGACTACAACGAACAAAAACAGCAAAACGTAAGTAAAACACGTATCAGAACGAGGCAAACGCAACCCATAAGGCGCAGGGTGACGCCACAAGGAGCGAGTTGGCGCGCAACACGTGGCACCTAAAGCGCGCCAACAATTGAAATCTCAATAATTTGCGCTAAATTTGACGCTATGTATGCCCTCTCCACAAGGGTCACGACAACACCACAAAAAAATCAACCCTACAGAACAGTAAACAAAAATGGCAATCAGACAAACCATAATGGCCGCGATGGCAAGCGCGGCTCTGGTCACGACCGGATGCAGCAAGCAGGTGGCAGAACAAAGCGGCGCGAGTGACAGCTGGGCGGTAAGGATGGCTTACAGCCACGGCATTGTCGACTTCGACTGCAACACGAAGCACAGGGACAGCCTCGCCACGACTCCATGGGACTACGTCGGCGGCCTCGTGGCGAGCGCGGTACTGGAGGCGTGGGCGCTCCACCCTGGCGAGACAGCCCTGGTGGAGGCCGTGGAAGGCTTCGCAGACCTGGCCACAGACAGCGACGGGACAGATATAACCAAGAACGGCAAGCCAGCCCTGCAACCCAGCAACATAGACGACCTGGCGGCGGCCAGGGTATACTTCGGGCTATATGACTATGCCGTGGAGAAAGGCGACACGGCGTCGGCCCGCCGCTGGAAAAACGCAGCCACCCTTGTCAGGAACAAGCTGAAATATGAGCACCAGAGGATTGCAGATGGTCTGCCGGGCGCAGGCGGATTCTGGCACAAACTGCGCTACCCGAACCAGATGTGGCTTGACGGGCTGTTCATGGGGCCCGCGGTGTACGCAAGGTGGCAGGCAAAATGGGGAGAAGAGCTGGGCACGGAGGACAACGCGGAGAGCTGGTCGGACATTGCTCACCAATTCATAATACTCTTCAACAAGACATATGACAAGGAGTGCAGGCTGAACTACCACGGGTGGAGCGCCACGCCAGAAGACGAGGACTCGTTCTGGGCAAAGAGAGACGAGCCAAACAAAGGCTGCAACGCCGAGGTGTGGGCTCGCGCCATGGGATGGTACACCGGGGCCCTTGTCGACGTGCTTGAGCTGATGCCCCCGACCCACCCCGACAGGGACACCCTCGCGGCCATGCTGCGTCAGTCGGCCTCGGACCTTATGGCAAGGCAAGACACGGCCACCGGGCTATGGTTCAACCTGCTGAAATATGACGGCAACACAGGGGCGGACGGCAAAGGAGACAAGATAGACGGCCAGACGTATAACATAGGCACGCGGAAAAACTATACCGAGAGCTCGGCCTCGGGCATGTTCGCCTACGTACTGCTGAAAGGCGGGCGCCTCGGCCTGCTGGGCAGTGAGGCCACCGCCTCGGGCAAAAGAGCCTTTGAGGGGCTTATAGCCAACAAGATAACAGAAGAAGGAGATGGGCGGATTGGCATCAAGGACATTTGCGCCTCGGCAGGCCTCGGGCCCGCTAACGACAAGGGCCGCAGCGGCACCTTGAACTACTACCTTGAGGGGAGCGACACAGGGCTCGTCAAAGATAATGAGGGCAAAGGCATAGGCACATTCATCCTTGCCGCCACGGAATATGAAAGGCTCGCGGAGTAGGCGGGCACCACACTGATGTTGAAAGACTACATATTAAAGTCATCGGAAGCTCTCTTCGACGAGACGGTGGAGATGCGCAGGCACCTCCACCGCCACCCGGAGCTGTCGTTTCACGAGGC
>CAKVCS010000223.1 GCA_934725785.1 uncultured Bacteroidales bacterium
GGTCAGCCTTGTGGAGATGCGCCAGGTTGTCGAGCACCGGCATTACCTTGGCGCACTCATAGTTCTCCGAATGCATAAAGCAGAGGTAGAGGAAACGGCCTCGGAAGGAGGCGAGCGAGACCTCCCGATCCTTGTTGTCGACGAGCGTGAAGTCTGGGGCCGGGAGCCCAGCCTTGAGCTTGTTCTTGCAAGCGTAGACGTTGGCGGCCATCAGCCTGACACGCTTGGTCTTGAAATCTCTCGCAGACCCCATCAGCAGGGTATCGGCGCACCCGTCGGATATTTGGCGGGAGAAGAAACCTGAACGGACGGCCCTTAGGGCCACCACCTCGCGGAAAGCGCGGTTGGCGCTCAATAGCGTGTCGGCCGCGAGCGCAGCCGATATCTCGGCCGCGCCATTGGTCCCTCCTCGGCCGCAAATGGCCTCGACCTTGGCTTGCAGGGCACCTCCCACCCCGACAGAGCTCAGGTCGGAGCCGAAGAGCTCAAGGACTCGCCAATAAGCTGGCACATTGAACGCCACCGGCCTGTCGGTGAAGAACTTCTTGATGACGGGACGGGGGTGGAGGAGCCTCGGGGTGGCGTATACCTCCGCCTTGCGGTAGAGCGCATGCTGGCGGAAAAAGGGGTTCTGGCAATTGATTGCCCTCTCGGCCGAGTCGAGACTGGCTATGACGTCGTCGGCCATCCGCATGTCGTGACCTCGGACCATCCGGACTGCCATGGGATAGTATAGCCTGCCAAAGTCTTCGTCGAAGCGGCGGATCGACTGGTTGAGGTTACTGGTGGTGGTGCGGATGACGAGGTTGATGACCTTGGGCTGGTAGAAAGGGTTGAAACGCTCGGCATCGGGTCGGAGCTTGAAGGGCGGGAGCGACACCTCATAGCGGACGCCAGGCTCGAGGAATACGCACGCCTCGTAGAAACTGAGGTCGAGCGTGGCGAAGGTGACCTCCTTGACGTCGACCTCGAAGCGGAAAGAGCCATCGGCGGCCACGGTGGCCGAGGCGAGGTCGTAAGACTCGCGACTGACGGGGTCTTTTTGCGCCTTCATGACAAGCACGCGGTTGGCGTAGCTCGGCGCTTTGCCCGAGACGACAGCCACCTTGGCAGCGCAGTCGACCCCAAGCGAGAGAAGCGCGGCAAGCGCAATGAGTAGTCTGAGAATCACCATTTTACCATGGTCCTTATGCGCTCGGGCAGGAAGAGCGACGCGTCTCCGCCGTGGCGCAGGATGTCGCGAACAATGGTGCTGTTGATGGGCGTGTGCTCGGGAGTCGTGAGGAGAAAGACGGTTTCTATGCCCGTCATCTGCCTGTTGACCTGGGCAATAGCCCTCTCGAACTCGAAATCGGCGGAGGTCCTTAGGCCCCTGAGGATGTGAGTGCAGCCGGCCTCCTTGGCGAAGTCGACCGTGAGCCCGTCATACGTGCAGACGGAGACCTGCGGACGGTCGGCGAAGACGGTCCTGATGAACTCCACCCTTCGCTCGGACGAGAACATGCAGCGCTTGTCGGCGTTGACGCCTACCGCAACCACAATCTCGTCAAAGAAGTCGAGACCCCGCAAGACGATGCTTTCGTGGCCTATGGTGAAAGGGTCGAAAGACCCCGGGAAGATAGCCCTCTTCAAAATGAGAAAGAGTATTATGATGTTAACGGAATCGTATCTTCGTTGCCGCGAAGGCGCTCATCTTGAGGAGGAGGAGGCCGTGGCGGAAGCGCGAGATATTGGTCGTGCCATACTTCCGCTCCCTATACCTTATCGGCAGGTCGACCATGCGGAGGTTGAGCTTGTGGGCCCCGAAGAGCAGGTCGAAGTCGCCAAACGGGTCGAAGTCGCCAAAGAAGGATCGGCCGGCTGCCAAGCGCAGATAGTCCTTGCGGAACATGACCTTAGTCCCGCAGAGCGTGTCTTTTATAGGGGTCTCGAGGATCCAGGAGAAGAGCGAGGAGAAGAAGTGGTTGCCAAAGGTGTTGAGCGTCCGCATGGAGCCTTTCTCCATAGGGTAGACAAGCCGGACCCCGTTGATGAACTCGCCCTTGCCCGTTGCTATGGCGCGATAGAACTTGGGCAGATCCTCGGGCGGGACCGTGAGGTCGGCGTCGAGAATCATCAGGATGTCGCCCGAAGCCATGGCGTACCCCTTCCTGACGGCGTCGCCCTTGCCCTTGCCGTCCTGCTGAGCCATCTTGATATCTCGTCGCCCCTCAAACTCGTGGCAGACGCGCCCGATTTCCTGCCAGGTGTCATCGGTGGAGTTGCCCTCGACGAATATAATCTCGGTGTGCGAGCCCATGTCGGGCACCCTCTCGACCGCGGCCCTTATGTTGCCGCTCTCGTTGCGCGCAGGTATGACGACGGAGACGGAGTAGCGCGTGCGCCAATCATCGGACTGCTGGACATTCTCGGGCATTGGCCTCGCGAAAATATAGTCGTTGAGCGAGAGGTATCCCATGAGGGGCAGGTGGGAGACGACGCGGTTGAACAGGGGCGCGATGAGCGGGATATTGAACGGGACGAGCATACAGCTGTTGGTCCTATAGGTCTCGAAACCCGTCAGGAACAAGAGGTTGCGAATGTCGTCCTTCGAGAGCCAATTCTGCTCAGGACCCTTGCGC
>CAKVCS010000224.1 GCA_934725785.1 uncultured Bacteroidales bacterium
CAACGAGGGATTCCCCCTGGCACTCGACGCAAAGCGAAGGCGGCACGTCAGCCACCGTTTTCATCCATTCCGACCAGGAGGTGAGAGGGTGGGCGACCGTTATGACGAGCTTGTCTGCCTTGACTTTCTCGGTGTAGTTAGACACATTGCCCCGGATGTCGCGCCCGTTGCGTCTCCCTACCCAGCCGCCGTTGGTTATATATGTGTCGATTGACGCGTCTTCGATTGTGTCGCGGATGGCGTCGGTGTATCGCTCAATATCCTCTCCATACGCCGCACGGCGAAAATAGTCGGCCTTCCCGCCGCCCATGGGGCACAGCAGGCAACCGGCACGTGAGTTGCCCTTTTTGTAGGCATCGTTGACCACAAGACCGTTCGCATAGATATAGAGCCATACCTCGGCCGACGACCAGTCGAGAATCGGGTTGAGCGAATACTGGCCTCGCTGTTTCTTACCATAGTTTTCAAACTCATATGTAGAGCGGCGCAGGCTCTCCTGGGCACGAACGCCAACGAAGTCGGCTCCCACATAGTCGCCTTTCCCCAAAAGCTCGCGCATCTTGAGTGTCTGCGGGGCGGCCTTATGCACCGTGCAGCACCAACGCAAGACGTTCGAAGGAGGGCCAAACAGGTGCCAGGAGTCCATCGGGTCGAGATGGCTTTGAGCGCGATAAAACCCGATGCCCTCTTCCTTGCAGCGCGATTCAACCTTGTCCACTGCGCGGTACGTGTCGGGAAACTCCATGCCCGTGTCGCCGAAAAGCACCGTGAACGCATTGTGCGGCAAAGCCTTCTTTACGAGTTCCAGCAAGACCATGCTGTCTTTGCCGCCGGAAAACGCCACATGAAAACAGTCGAGACTCTCCTTGTGCTTGATGTAGTAGTCATATATCCGTTTGACGGTAATCTGCTCAAGAATCGCCAGAAGCTGTCGGTTCTTGTCAAGCATGGCAGGGATATCAACTTGTTCGAGCACGGTGCCGACAGGCACCACGGGAACGGGCCGGCCGTCTTCACCCGCCTCGCTCATCACCAGTTCAAGAACAGGTGCCTCAACAAGCGAGCCGCCTTTGATTTTCGCGACTTTGACGCCATGGTAGAGGTAGTTGTTCGCCTCGGCCCACAGGTAGGGCACATCGTCTTGAGCTGCGAAAATCCAATGTCGGTCCATGCCGAGCAGACGCATCTCGGGCGCATACACAGGGCGGGGCTCGTTTGACAGCTGCGTCATCCGGTCGCTTAAAACAATGCCACCAGTTTGCGCGTCATAGGCATAATCGTACACGCGTTATTTCCTCATGTCTCGAATCTTGCGGGCCTGAACGGACGCCTGCCTCACAAGCTTTGATCGGCGCGCGACAAACCCTTTATTCACCAAGTAATCGCCCGCCGACCTCTCCTCCAAATCAATCCCACTGTCCGCAAGCACATGCGATAAGAGCTCGCCGTAATCCTTGAACTTCAAGCTCTTGGGATATATCGCACCAACACTCAGGCTCCTGGTTGGCCCACCGTCAATCTGATAGCGGAGGCTATACCGATGTACGAAGCTCTCAAGCAGGTACGGAGTCCACGGCAAGCCGGCGTCAGGGAATGAGCTGAAACTTGTGACCGACGCAACAGGGACGATGCCGTCGCTCACAAACAGCGCAATCGCCTCGTCCACGGCTTGAACGTCAAAATGCGCGACCGAGTCTGCAACAAAGCGACCGGCATCTATCCGCAGCATAGTGTCAAAGGCAACCTCAAGCAGGACCGTGTCGACACGTCCGAGGAAGTCCTGCTCGAAGTCGTCCATTTCCTCCAACGTCAGTTCGTCACGCGCGCGACACCAAGATCGCATGATGTCAGTGGTGGAGGAGTGGTCCCCGCGACGGGTGATGACCGATCCCCTCTTCTTGCCGTATACACTCGCCAGATACTTCGCGTATAGAGCATTGCGGGCGGCGCTTTCCGACAGGCCGGGATTGTCCTCAAGCGTTCGGTCGATGCAAACATTTACCAGCGAGGCAAAACCATCGCGGGAAAGGGAGTCCTCGATTACCTGGCGTGCTTTCTCCACTTCCGTCGGGTCGATCTCAACCCCGTCGAGCCGTGCATACTGTCCCTGACGAACCCAGACGAAAGCTTCACTGTGTAGAAACGCCTGTTTCATCTCATCCTCCGGGATATACGGCAACCGATTGCGCAACTCACTGATGGACAACACGGTGTCGTCGCCAAATGCCCTCAGCAACTCGCTTTCAACCGTGATTCCAGATTCAGAGGAGCAGTAGTTCTTGAAAAAGAACAGCTCCGCATCGATGGACTGCAGGGCGCAGTGCAACGCATCAGCGGAGAATATCTTGTCTTGGGCATACTCCTGCTCATGGGCTTTGTAGAGTTCCTCATAGAAGAGCATGTTCTGCCCGCCCGACACAAGGGAGGCGCATCTGGTGCGCAGACGTTGCTCCGCATCCTCGGAAAGCATGTACGTTTTGCCGTTGTACACAAACCCGCGCGCAGCCAAAACCGAAGCGATCATCTCGTCGCTCAGAGGCTCAGCCGCACTATAACGCTCCTGGTACAGGCGCTTAATCCTATTGCGGTCAATGATTGAATCGGCACGCACGCCGTTTGGG
>CAKVCS010000225.1 GCA_934725785.1 uncultured Bacteroidales bacterium
GAACTACGCGTTCTCCACATGGCTCTTCAAGATAGCCTCGAACAATGGCATAGACTTCCTGAGGCGCAAGAAAGCCAAAGTGGTGTCGATTGACCAGGAGAACGAGGACAAGGAGGAGGGCGGCATGCGCCAGATAACCATCTGCGACGAGGGGCCAGACCCCTCGGAGAGCATGATAAGGAGCCAGACAGTGGAGACTGTGCGCGCCGTGGTGGACAAGCTCAAGCCGCGCTACAAGCGCCTGGTGGAGCTCAGGTACTTCAAAGAGCTGACCTACGAGGAGATAGCCGAGCAACTCGAAATGCCCATAGGCACGGTAAAAGCGCAACTGTTCCGCAGCCGCGAGCTGCTCTATAACATATTGAAAAATACAGAAACAGCACAAGACAGATGACCTCCATTGTAGAGACATATTTTCACGACCTGACGGAGAAGCAAAAGGGGCAGTTCGAGATGCTGCAACCGCTCTATGACGACTGGAACTCAAAAATCAACGTCATATCCCGCAAAGACATCGGGCAGCTGATGACGCACCACGTGCTCCACGCGCTGGCCATTGCCAAATACACCCGCTTCACCCCTGGCACACGCATTGCGGACATAGGCACGGGAGGCGGATTCCCCGGCATTCCGCTCGCAATCATGTTTCCCGACTGCGAATTCACCCTGGTGGACTCCATAGGGAAAAAGATTAAGGTGGTGGAAGAGGTCGCCAAAAGCCTTGGCCTGACAAACGTGACGGCCATCAAGTCTCGCTCCGAGGAGATGAAGGGCGAATTCGACTTCGTTACGGGTCGCGGAGTCACCAAACTGCCCGAGTTCGTACGCCAGACGCGCCACCTCATAAGCCACAAGCAGCGCAACGCCGTGATGAACGGCATCTTATACCTCAAGGGCGGCGACCTCACAGCCGAGCTTAGCCCATTCAGAAAGACGTCGGCATGGTGCGACATTGCCACCTACTTCCCCGGAATAGAATATTTTGAAGAGGACAAGAAAGTTGTTTACATTGAGATTTACTGACAAGATAAGCCTCTTTGCAATACTATTAGCGACCACCCTAACCCAAGCCGCAGCCCAAGTAAAATCCGTAATAGAGGAGATAGACACAAAAAAACTGACGCGCCTGCTGGCGGGTGAATATACGCAACTGCCCACCACGCTGACCGTCAAGTCGGCCGTCTTCGACGGATCCACAATCAGAGTTAGACTATCAGAAAACGCCACGATGCTGATGCTGACGAAGCGCCGACTGGAGACGGCGCAAGACAGCGTCAGGCGTTGGTGTTCGCTCCCCGCAAGCGACGTAAGATTCTACACACAGAAGGCCGACCTCCGGACCCTGGTCATAGAGGAGGGCGCTCCTCACGGTCGCACTGCGCAAGGGTCGCCTGTTAGACGCACCGACAAGACCTACGGAGGCGCACTGACGGGGCGCAACATAGCCCTGTGGCCAAGCCACGGAAGGTACTACGAGCCATCGCTAAAGCGTTGGGAGTGGCAGCGCGGGCGACTCTTCACAACCGTAGAGGATCTGCTGACCCCGTCAATAACCCTGCCATTCCTCATTCCAATGCTCGAGAACGCGGGCGCAATGGTGTTCACGCCGCGCGAGCGCGACACGACGCGCACGGCCGTCATTGTGGACAACGCGGACAACGGCTTCAGCGCCACGCGAGCAGCCACAAGGACTGTAAGCGGCTTCGGCCACTACAAGGTCCTGACGGGCAAAGAGAACCCGTTCACCATGGGCGGGGCCGGCATATACGAGAGAATGGACGGATTGGAAGACTCGATAGTGTTCCGGGGGCGGACGATGACGAGCGGCCCGATGATGGTTTACATAGCCTACGCCGCCGTGAGCGATGGAGCGCCAACCGGCGGGGCTGAGGTCACGGTGCGCCACGCCGATGGCGAAGCCCACTACCGCATCGACCAACGGAAAGGCGGCGGCATGTGGATGCCTATTGGCACACTGCCATTCTTCTCTGAGAAGGAGTGGACAATCACGATAAAAGGTGACGGCACACTATCCGCCGACGCGGTAAGGATTGGCGGCGGAATGGGACGCACAGAGCGCGACGGCCAGACGAGCGGCATGCCCGCATGGGCCGAGGGGGCGAGGTATTATCTGCAGGCGGACGGATTCAGCTATGAAAAAGTCCTAAGCCTCAGCAAAGGATTAAATGAATATACCGACGACATAAACGCCCG
This sequence comes from uncultured Bacteroidales bacterium, assembly GCA_934725785.1. Taxonomy (GTDB): domain Bacteria; phylum Bacteroidota; class Bacteroidia; order Bacteroidales; family Marinilabiliaceae; genus W3P20-009. The sequence goes on from CAKVCS010000225.1 coordinate 2,215, forward strand.
CGGGGAGTGGGTCAACGCGCTGGTGAATGAGAAGCGAATCCCCATTGACATTGCTTTTGCGCTGCACACCGACGCCTTCGTGACACACTGCGACTCGACCATAGGCACATTGGCACTCTTCACCACGACAAGGGAGGGGCGCTCGTCATACCCCGACGGCCGAAGCCGAACCCTGTCGCGACAATTGGCAGGCTGCGTGTCGGCCTCGGTCATCGACGACATCCGCCGGACTTGGGACAGCGACTGGACATTCCGCGGACTGGCGGACAAGCGATACGCGGAGAGCCGCAGGCCAGACGTGCCAGCCCTGCTGCTCGAACTACTCTCACACCAGAACGTGGCTGACGTGAAACTGGCTCTGCACCCGGCATTTCGCCGAGACATGGCTCGCGCTATATATAAGGG
>CAKVCS010000226.1 GCA_934725785.1 uncultured Bacteroidales bacterium
GAGCATGAGGACGGGCTTGAGCGAGTCGGGCGATAGCGTCACCACGCTCCTTAGCCTTCTCGTCTCACGTGTTTTGTGCGCCCTCTTGGCCCTGTCGGGGTAGTAATACGTCTCGGTGCGCAACAGAGTCCCGTCCGCGCCCGTGGTTACGCGGCTTGACAACCTTCCAGCCGCGTCGTAAATAATATTATCCGTGTGAGTTATAACAAAATCCGAGACGGCATAACTTCCTGTCAGTGTCGCGGCAAGTCGGCCTTCGCCATCATACTCATAGTTTTCACACACGGGGTGGGACGATGGCGAGTCTTGTTCGCATTTTGAGACGAGACGCCCTTCGGCATCGAAGTCCAGGTTCAGCGCGTCGGGCTGGCAGAGCCAACCCTTGTCATCGCCCGCCCATACGTAATGAATCCTCGAGCCGTAAGAGGTTGGCGGCTGAAGATCTGAGGCATAGGCATATTCATATTTTTCCGAGGGGATCCAGTCAACTTCGTCATAGTCCCACCTGAAGCTGATGACGAACAGGGTACGGCCCTCGGCATCGTAGGAGTATGAGGTCCGCGACAAAGTCCCGTTTGCCATGCGCACGACCCTTTGCGTCTCACGCCCATTGGCATCGGTGATAATCTCCGTCCGGCTCACCATCGCCATGTCGGCCCCACGCTCTTTTCTTTCATAGAGAGTCTCGGATGTCCTGCCTGTCGCTTTGTCGCTTACAGTAAGCAGCCTCGCCACTGGCGACGCGCCACCCGAAGCCGTGAAACGCCTCTCCTCCAAATCCCCCCCCCTGCGCACGAAAACTCGGCGCTCAACCACGCTCCCATCGCGGTCGCGAATCACGACACTGTCGGGCTGCTGAGCAACAGGCTGAGCGCTTGCGCCCAAAGAGTCCACAAACAGCGCAAGGGCTAAAGCCAAGAGACTGGGGAGGAAGCGATACATTCGGTAGCTCAATTTGAAAATTTGCATTACCCAAATATAGCTAAAATGTATCCACGAGAGGCTAAGCTGCCGGCTCTCACTCCCCAAAAAGAGCCGAGACTTCCGCCCTGCGGGCAACGAGGCGGGCAGGCGCAGGCAGGACATTTATAGCAGTCCCATATCAATCCTCGCGCAGCGGCAGGTTTAGGGTTCTCTCCGCAAGCTCGTCCGCCCCCGGCAGGCGGTCATGAAGCAGGACGATGCTGCCGACCCTCAGCCGCCTCGCAATTCTGCTCATTATGACGTCTTGCGGCTCGAGGCGAGTGTCAAGCGAGCGAACATCCCACCCGACGACCTTATGTCCCGTCTTTCGCAAGGCTCGCCTCAGGAAATGCGGGGAGACGCCAAGCGGAGGTCGGAAGAGAGTGGGACGTACGCCGCACGCCCTCTCGATGGCGTCGTCGGTGCGCCCGATGTCGCGGATGAGCTGATTAGCCCCAAGGAAGTTGTTCCAAGGTGAATGTGTATAAGTGTGGTTGCCAACAATATGCCCCCGCCTGACAATCTCTCGCACCAAGTCCGGATATGCCTCGGCTTTTGATCCGATGACGAAGAATATTGCCCTGTGACCGTGCTTTTCGAGCACGTCGAGCACCCTCGGCGTCACTTCGGGGTCCGGGCCATCGTCAAACGTCAAGAGGATGCACTGCCCCTCGGGCAGGGTGAATGGCAAATCACTCCCATCCTGGGGCAAACGGCAAACCGCACTTACCATTATGCCGCTACTGATGTCGGCGGCCCCCCAGGCAAAAACCGCCGCGCCACATAGCGCGACTGTGGTGACGATGAGCGCTATCATCGCAAAAGACAATCAACGTTTCGGCGGTCGGAACCTCATCAGTCCGGCAACCATCTCCTCTTCCACTCGGCGAAAAACTCCGGGTCTGTGTATTGCACCTCGCCACCCGCCGTCACGAACATCTGCGTGGTCTGAGCCGTGGCCATCACCGCCATGTCCTCCTTGCGGTAAATTACGTACTCAAGAATAAGCTTGGCGCCCTCGGAGCGGACGTAGCGAGTCTCGACAATGGCGACGTCGCCACACTTGAGGCTCTGCTTGTAGTCAATGGTTAGATTGACCACGGGCGCGACATATCCCGTCTGGAAATAATCGTCGTATCCGACGCCTCGGAAGGTCTTCCCGAAATGCTCACGCCCATCCTCGAGATAAGCGACGTAGCTGCCGTGCCATGCCACGCGCATCATGTCAACCTCACTGAACCTCACGAGAATCTCAGTCCTGTCAACCAGGGCGGCGTCGTGGAGTCTCAACCTTTTGCTAATCACTTTTCAGAATATATTTCAAGAGGGTGGGGTGTCACCTGCCCTCGTTGGCAATGTCGTAAATGGTTCTCGGTACCTCGACCCTTCCTTCTTGGCGAATCATCTGGTAGCGCCTGACGCACTCCGCGATAGCCGGGCCGACATTCTCGGTCGGCCCTGGGGCTTGGGCCATAGAGATGCAACCATCGGGGTCGATGAGGAAGTAGGTGGGCAGTCCGCGCACCTCATAGTCGGAGAGGATGCGCTGCCCCGCGATCCACGAGACCCCCTGCCACACGTGGTTCTGCCTGGCCAGCTTGGAGTAGAGGGCGTCGGCGTCATCGTCGGTGAAGACGCACAAGACGTCGAGGTCA
>CAKVCS010000227.1 GCA_934725785.1 uncultured Bacteroidales bacterium
ATTTTGGGGCCTACGCAGACAACGTAATTTCTGAAACCCGAGGTCGCCAACAGCTTCGCCACCTCGGCAAGGCTTACTGACTCGATGTCCAGAATGTTGGAGAAAAAGTGGATGGCGATTGGCTCAGACACGGAGACGGAAGAGACGGCATCGGGTCGGGCGACATCACCCGGTAAATACAGCTCCCGCTTCTCAACCGGGACTCGTGGAAATGCCAACGACGCATTGAAAGCGGCGCGCTCGAGAGCGGCATGTGAAGGCTCGATGAGAGTAATCTTGCGCAAACGCCCTTTCGCCCCATGTTCTAACCACTTGTCGTGAAAGCACACCGAGGCCAGCCCTTGCCCGCAAGCCCAGTCGACAATCTCGAAATCGCCATCAATCTCATGGAATGGGAACATGTCGAGCGCCTTATACATCTTAGCCTTATGCATCTCGCCATAGGCGGCGAGGTAGCAATTGAGCTGCCAGTCGGCGGTTAAGACTTTGGTGCCATGATCTGTCGCAAGCCAAGGTTTTTTCCCATACTCTTTTGGCACGCCGATTGTCGCCGCCAATATGACATTGTCTATGTTCACCTCGCCGAACGATGCGAGGCTACTCTCATACAGCCCCATCTCTTATTTCCCTGTTATGGTTTCCGCTTGCGGGTTTCGGCAATGCATTCGGAAATTGGCAGCGGCAGTCTCCTTACTGGTGTTGGCGTAGCAATACTCACATTGGTGCACGCAGGTGTTGTACTCTCCGATATCCTTACTCCTCATGCACCCACAGAACTCACGTTGGCCGCTGTCCTTGTTATTACCCCTCATGGCGTAGCGCCTGCCGTCGGGGAGTATTACAGCCCCTTGAGGCAGTGGCTCGGCCTCGCCGAAAAGACCAGCTTGTGGCAATGGCTCAATCCTAACTTTCAGAAAGCTCATTAGCGCCTCGTCGTCGAAGGCGCGGCGGATTATCAGGGCATCGTCAATGCAGTGGTTGTGCCCTATGCCATATTTCCCGAGGTCAATCCTCTCGCCACACGTGGCCAGCTCGTAGTTCCACCCGCGCGCCCTGTTCATCTCGGCAAGGCGACTTGCGAACGCCTCCATCAGTTCCGGAGTCCACTCATAATACCTGACACCAGCCCTCCCGAGATTGGCCTTGACCTTCTTGTAGGCGGAGATGTCCGCATAGCTGAAGACGAGCTTCTCCGTATAGCCTTTCAAGTTGTCGCCAATTCTCGCTGTTTTTTCGAGCAAATCATCGAGACTTATCGTGTCCGTGAGAATGAGGGGGTCGTTTCTCCATATGACGCCACCGTAGCCTAATTGGCTGACAAGCTCCTTGAAAGCAGCTATGCGCTCAGCCATGGGAGGGACATTTCGCTCCAATCCCTCGGCCTCATAGTCATTTACGGAGTACTGGACGTAACAACCTATGCCCCGCCGCCTCAAATATTCCAAATGTGGCAAGAGAGGCCGCGGATTCTTTGACCAAAAGACGACAAACCGCAAGCGAGAATATGACACATAGCTCTTGACTCCATTGAACGGATTTGTCCAAGCAGAATAGCCAACCTTGAGCCTATGGAAAAACCAGTCGGCATAAAAGGCGGGGATGTCTGTACTCCGACTTGCGGACACAATCTCGGGGACCTGCGCGTCAACAACTTCGCCAGACTCTGTTGTTATCTTTTCCTTGCTCCAGACCGCCATCTTATTAATAAACTTAACAACCGCAGTCGCAAGAGTGCTCCGCCTGACGAGATTTATACGGAAAACAGCCCCTGACCGACCAGCTGTGACATAAAGTTAACGAAATCAAAAGCCAGCACGCAATAATAATCAGTCTTTTTTGTCGCCACGGGTGCACTTTTCATCAGACGTGATCCGCATATACACACCCCAGAAAAGCGCAAAGGAGGCGACTAAGCCCCCTTTGCGCTTCAAGACAAGAATGCGCCGCCGAAAACAGCCGCACCGGCAAACAACTATGCGGATGGCGACTTCGGCTGCGCGGGATAGCTAAGCACGCTTCACGACCTTGAGATTTGGCAAGAAGCCCGCAACGATGCCGGCAATGGGCGTAAAGGCGCAAAAATGGAAGACGGACACAAGACCATAGACATCGACGAAATAGCCGAGAATAGCGGCGGCTATGCCCGCGACACCAAAAGCGAACCCGTAGAAAAGACCGCTGATGAGCCCAAGCTTGTTGGGCAACATCTCCTGAGCGTAAAGCAATATGGACGGGAAAGCTGACGACAGCATAAAGCCGGCGCCAAAGGCGCACACAATGGTCCCCACAAGGCCCACGTGAGGCAAAACGAGGCTGAAAGGCGCAGTGCCAAGAATGGAAATCCAAATGACATACTTCCGCCCTATCTTGTCTCCAACAGGTCCGCCGACAAGGGTGCCGGCCGCCGTGGCGAAAAGGAAAACGAACAAGATGACCTGGGACTGCGCCACCGACACGCCAAACACCTCTATCACATAGAACGTGAAGTAGTTGGTTAGCGACGCCATGTATATGTACTTGGAGAAAATAAGTATCGTGATAACCACGAGAGCCCAGATTGTCATGCGGTTGGAAAGGGGGCGGTCGCGGTGTGGGGTGAGAGTGGCGTG
>CAKVCS010000228.1 GCA_934725785.1 uncultured Bacteroidales bacterium
GGTGCTGACCTTACGCTCGTGGACATAGTCGAAGAGCTTCTTCTTGAGCTGTCGGCGGACATCCCATATGGCAGCGTCATCGACGCTCTGAATCTTGTCCCAGTAAGAGTGGTTGGAGACATCCTTGAGCAAGTCGGGATCGAGCACCTTCTTGAAGAAGCGCTGCATCTCGCTCGAGGTCCATGTGCCATAGTGGACGCCGTTGGTGACGTAGTTGATGTGCAGCTCGTCGGCGGTGAAGCCTGGCCAGAGGTGCTTGAACATGTTCTTGGTGACCTCGCCATGGAGCCAGCTGACGCCGTTCATCTCCTGCGAAGTGTAGGCTGCGAGCACGCTCATTGAGAACTTGCCGTCATTCTCCCGTCCGAGCTTCATAAACTCCTCCCAAGAGATGCCGAGCAGCTCGGGGGTGTGACCGAGATACTTGCCAACGAGGCCCTCGTCGAACTTGTCGTGGCCTGCAGGCACAGGGGTGTGGGTTGTGAAGAGCGAGGAGGCACGGACGACCTCGAGGGCCTCGCTGAAGCTGAGACCCTTGTCGGTCAGGTCTATGAGTCGCTGGATGTTGAGCAGCGCCGCGTGACCCTCGTTGCAGTGGTAGACGTCGGCCTGGATGCCGAGCTGGTTTAGAAGGCGTACGCCACCCATGCCGAGTATTATCTCCTGTTTGAGTCGGTTCTCCCAGTCTCCACCATAGAGGGTGTGGGTGAGAGTGCGGTCCTCGGGGTTGTTGAGAGGGTGGTCGGCGTCAAGGAGGTAGAGGGTTACGCGGCCCACGTTGACCTTCCAAACCTTCAGCTGAACCTGGCGGCCGGGGAAGTTGATTGGCACGTAGATTTGCTTTCCCTCGGTGTCGCGCACCTCGTCGACCGGGAGGCTTTGGAACTCCTGGGCCTCATAGATGGCCTGCTGCTCGCCGTTGATGGAGAGGCTTTGCTTGAAATAGCCGTACCTGTAGAGGAGGCCGACGGCTGTCATGTTTACCCGGCTGTCGGAAGCCTCCTTGAGATAGTCGCCGGCGAGGATGCCGAGGCCACCCGAGTATATCTTGAGGATATTGGATAGGCCGTACTCCATGCTGAAGTATGCGACTGAGGGCTCGTAGGCGAAAGGCTGGTCGAGGTAAGACTTGAACTTGGCGTAGATGCCGTTGAGGCGCGAGACGAAGTCGACATCCTTAGCGAGGTCGTTGAGCCTCTTGTATGAGACTCGCTCGAGCAAGAGGATGGGGTTCTTCTCTACTTGATGCCAGAGCACTGAATCAATCTCATTGAAAAGCTCCGTGGCTTCGTAGTTCCACACCCACCAGATGTTTCGCGAAATCTCGTGGAGGCACTCGAGCTCCGCAGGAAGTTTCGATTTGACAATAATCGACTTCCACATGGGTTCGGCGGAGGGTGCGAAATTGGTTTTGATGTCCATTGTTCGGTACTGATTAGAATATGTTGCGCTGTCTGTGCCTGAGCCGTCCGGCGCCGGGGGGCTTCAAAGGGCTTGGAGCGATGTTCTGTTCACTCATCCCCTGGCAAGCGTCAGGTGGGCAGTCGTCACATACAGAAGCACGTTGATTAGGTCCTTTGTGTTGTGGGTTTACGCAAAGATTACTCTTTCGTTTCTGACTTTTTCTTTGCGGTAGACTTCTTTACGATTTTTTTAGAGTCGTCCGCGTCCTCTATGTCGGCTTTTTTCCGAGTCGCAGTTTTGCGCTTTGGCTTAAGTTCCGACTCGACCCCCGCCTTGACAAGTTTCTTCTCGAGGGCGGACACCTCTTTGGCGAGCTTCGCGTTCTCGTCCTTAAGTGTCCGGACCTCCTCATTGGCGTCGTCGGGCACCGCGGCCTTGAGCCTCTCGGCGAAGTCCGTGAGGATGTTCATGTAGTTGATGAACGCCTCGTAGGGAGTGGGATAGGGCGAGAAGAAGGCCCTGTTGGCACCGTTGGCGAAGAACTTGGTTCCCATATAGTAGAAGTTGTCGGACGCCTGGAGGTATTGCCAGTCCTTGAGGATAGCCTCGTCGGTGCACTTGCTCACCTTCGGCGCGAGCGCGTAGAGCTTGTCGACAGCCTCCACCTGCATCTCGTTGCCGAGCCATGCGTTGAGGTCTCGCTCCTCATCGAGCCAGCTTGTGGCGGACGGCACGTGGATGGCCGAGGCGGGCTGTAGCTTCTGGGCCGCCTTTGCCGGCGTGATGAACGCGTAGTTGGAATCCTCGAGGAAGACGGTGGGCATGGCGCGGAGGAAATCCTGAATGCCGGTGTCGGCTGAGTGGACGGCGCCGAAAGTCTCGTAATTCATAAAGAGGTTCACGATCTCCTCTTTCTGGTCGAGCCCGTCGCACCAGCTCTTGAACTTCTGCGCCGTGAGTGGCCACTCGCTCCATGTCTGGTTGGAGAATCGGAGCGCGATGTCGTCGCTCATATGGTAATTGCGAGCCAAGACCTTGAGCCTTGGGTCTATCGCGTTGCAATACATATAGTCCGGGCTCTTCCACCCGAGGGTCTGCTTAGCGCCCTCGGCGAGCATGACCTTGAAGCCGAGCTGGGAGACGGCCTCACCGATCTCGTCGGAGTAGATGAGGTCGGTGTTGTGGAAAGAGACAGGCACTTGCCC
>CAKVCS010000229.1 GCA_934725785.1 uncultured Bacteroidales bacterium
CTTCTGCGCAGGCTTCGGGATGGCAATCACTTGGCCCACCCGCAGCGAGTTCCAGTCTACGCCGGGGTTGGCCCCTACTATCTTGTCTTGAAGGATGTTATAGTTTATGCAAAGCTTGTAGAGCGTCTCGCCTTGTGCCATCCTGTGGTAGACGAATGCGCCGTCCTCCGCTGGTATGCTTGACTGAGGTATCCGCAAGGCTGTGCCCACAGGCAGAGCGGATGGGTTCAAGGCTTTGTTAGCGTCGATTATTTGCTGGGCCTTGACACCATATTTCACACCTATGGAGTAAAGTGTCTCGCCATCGGCTATAACGTGCGTCACGTATGACTGCGCCTCGCCGCCTGGCACCTTTACCGAGTCCCCCTCTCGCAGCCCGGAAGAAAGGGTCGGGTTCATCTCCAGCAGTTTTGCTACGCTTACGCCATACCTTTGCGCAATGCCAAAAGTGGTGTCGCCCTTTTGCGCCGTGTATGTTGTGTAGCTTTGACTCTTGCCCTCAGTGTCATTGCCTGCGATTCCTGGCGTTAAAACCTTGAGGACCTGACCCTCTCTCACTCCGGTAGATATTTGCGGGTTCATCTCCATGAGCCTCGCTACCGACATTTTGTGCTGAGTGGCGATTCCGTAGGCTGTCTCGCCTTTCTTTACGGTGTATTCAGTAGTCCGGACAGCGGGAATTCTTATCGTCATCCCTTCAGTAAGACCGTCAGCCCTGAGCTGCGGGTTTGCTGATATTATATCCTCCTGCGCCACCCCATACTTCTGGCTCAGCCTGTAAAGCCCTTCGCCTTTGGTTACCGTGTGGAGCCTGTATGTCTTGCCGCCCTCCACTGCTATACCTTGGGCTGCGGAGTGCGAGCATGCGCACGCTAAACAAAAGGCGGCAAAGCAGTGTCGCGCTTTTGTGGCTAAAACCTGCCATTGGCCAGAGCGCGGGCTGATGTTTGTAAGAAGACTCATCAAGGTCGCATTAGTGATGGGCGTGATTTTTGCCCTGTTTCTACATTGCGAAGTTACTAAATTATCGCGCTACAACGGCTTCTTGCGTATCGATGCGCTTATTCCGATTGCGGTTGCTGATGGTGGGGCGGCGGCGTGTCAACCTATGCGGAGGGCTTTCTTTACGGCCCACTCTATCCCGTCGTCATCAACCGACGGGCAAACCAAATCCGCTTGGCGCCTTACATCCTCTGACGCGTTCCCCATCGCGATGCCAAGTCCTGCGTAGCGTAGCATGGCGACGTCGTTGCCGCCATCGCCGAAAGCCATGATTTCCGATTGGCCCGCGCCTATCAGCTCGCACACTTTTTTGATTCCTCTCACTTTGCTCTGCCCTTTAGGCACGAGGTCTGTGAATATCGGGCTCCACCTCTGGCTTTCGCAGTTCTTAAGGATCTTGAGTATGTCGGGTTCTTCATCCTCTCCGAAGAATGATATCATTTGGTACACCTCCTCATCCGCCACGGTCCGCAGGTCTTTTATGACTGGCTTCCTTTTGAACCCGAGTTGGTCGAATATCTGCTGGGTCTTGCCATTCTCCCTGTTCATGACAAGCCCGTCCCTAAGCACGAAACTGACAGCGAAACGGGAGACTGACGGATGTGCGGGAGAGCTCCCGGGGTAAATCATTGACAAGGCCTCGCTCACGTCGTCGCGACTTATTGGGTTTGTGTCAATAAGTTCTCCGTCGAAATACGTCATCCCGCCGTTGACGGTCACGTAGCCGTCAAATGTCAAGTCGTCAAGGTTATCTATATTGGTGAGATGACGGCCGGAGGATATAAAACATCTAATGCCGTTGCTCCTTAGGCTCTCTATTGCCCGCTTAGTGCTTTCTGGCACGCAGTGCGTCCGGAAGCTTACCAGTGTGCCGTCAATGTCGAAAAATGCAGCTTTATACATAAGTGGTTGCGTATCAGTGTTGAAAAAGGAGGCAGCTAAGGAGCTTTTCACATCCCTCGTTTCCCGTTAGCAAGACGCCGCAGCGCCGACCCGCGAAAGTAGAGAATAGCGCACAAAAATACAAAGTGGCGAGTTCCGACAGGTCCGTTTGCTTAGCTATTGGCGCGGCCCATCATCGCGGGTTCTGCTGTGCCGGCCAATTATTGCTCGGATGCAGCGTTAGACGGTGTTCTGCCGAGGCTAATCAATAATTGTTATAAACAAGTTGCCGTCTGTGATAAAAACAGATTTTTTTCGGAATTTTGCAAAGCGAGTAGGCAAAGGAAACACGCCAACCTGCGGAAGTCTTTCATGAAAATAGAAGACGACAATAAAAAACAAGACTAATGAATCGTATTGTTGCAAAAGAGCATTTCTCAGAGAATGTCGTAATGCTCGAGATCGAAGCTCCGCGCATCGCGAAGGCGCGTAAGGCCGGACACTTCGTCATTGTCCGTGTAGACAAGAACGGAGAGCGCATCCCACTAACCATAGCAGGGTCCGACATCAAGAAGGGCACAATTACGCTTGTTGTCCAACGCATTGGTGTCTCAACGTGGAAGTTGACGGAGCTCAACGTGGGCGATTTCGTAGAGGATGTCGTTGGCCCGCTTGGCCAGGCAACCAAGATTGAGAAGCAGCCTGGCAC
>CAKVCS010000230.1 GCA_934725785.1 uncultured Bacteroidales bacterium
ATCATATTCTGTTGCACGTATATGTCGTCGGGCGATGTCAGGTAGTTGTAGTCCGACGAGCGGAGGAACCCGTAGCCATCTGGCATTAGCTCCAGGACTCCCTGCGCCTTCACTATGTTGTCGAAGTTATAGTTGGCGCGCGGCTCCCGCTTCTCGTTCTGCCGCACGGCGTAGCCCCATCTCTGTCGGTCTGCTGCGTTGTATCCGTCGTTACCGCTGGAGACGCCGTTTGCCGGTTCCTCGGCAAATTGCTCCTGGATGGCTGCGTCTTCGGCGTAAGCGAAGTCATCCGCGTCGGTGTGGATATCAGCGTCTGGCGACTCGGGCGTCCCGAAACTCCTCAGTATCTCGCCTTGGCCGCTCGATGCCAACTTCTCTGCGAGAGACTGCATGCCTGCGCCGTTGCCAGTGTCGCTCGCCGCCTCCTGAGGCTGCTCGTCATAGTACTGCGAGTCGATGCTCCTGCGCATGCTTACAGCGGGTTTCTTGTTCTTCCAGTCTTTGGCGTTCTTCGTGGTGTATGTGGTCACCTGGATGCGTTGGCGCTGCTTTCTCGGGTGCGCGCTCTCGGCGGCGTCGTTCTCGTTGCCCGTTTCGTCATCTCCGCTGGTTTTAAAACGGCTGAAAGCCTGGGCTATTAGGTCCTCCTTCTCCTGTGCGCTGAGCGTGGGCTTCGTGTTTTCAGCGGGTGCGGGTTGCCGGGTTTCCGTCTCGACTCCGCCCGCTGCCGTGCCTGTCGCGTCGCTGTCGCCCCCGGCGTTTTGCTCCGTCTCCCAAATTTTGTCTGCGAGTTCTTTTTTCTTGTACTGCTCTACTCTCTTTATTCCGAGGCCTTTTGCTATTTCTCTAAGTTTCGGAAGCAGCAACCCTGCCAAATCGTCTTTGCTGTACATGCTGTCTTTTTTTGCCACATTGGGCGTGGCATTTTTTTGAACTAAAGGTTGTAATTGTGTGAAGAGGATTTCCCATCACCCGCATATGGCATTCAGCTCACCAGAACCAGCAAGACCTGTGGTGGCCAACAAGACCCATGTGTGTATGACTTATATTTCCGAGGAGGGGAAATGTTTTGGGGTGTCTTCTGCATGCGACGCTGCGCCGCTCACCGCGAGCGCGCGGTTTCATATCCGTGCGTCAAAATTCTGAATGGAGTCCGTCCCCCCTAAAGCGTGGCTAAGTTAATATGATTTTCTTTCCATTGCAAGGTGGTGGATGACGATTTGCCTTTTGAATTGCTAAAAGTGAAAAAACAAAGCCACCCTGCGGCTGCGCTTGGCATTCCGCAGGGCGACTTGTGCCCCATGGCTACTTTACCTTGTTTAAGATTGGTGCACCGGTCGCAACAGGTCCATTACCGTCTTGACGGGTGTGAATGTCATGATTGGGACTTCAACGAACATCGTGATCCACTTGGCCATAGCCCCATTCCACAGGCCTGGCAGCTCCATTCCCGTCACGTCGACACCGTTCACGCTCTTGTGAGTCTGGAAGCAGGCGTCGTAATCAACGTATTTCCCGAGGTCGTAACGTTTGCCGTTGCGGTCTTTTAGGCAACAGAACAAGTCTACAGGGTTGAAGTGCGTGCTGCCGCCAACCACGGCCTTGACCGCAGGGTCGTTCATGTCCATCTGCGCGCTTTCTACTATTTGCAAAGAGCACAGGCCGTCGCTCCCCTCCACCCAGAATGGGCCCCCGCCGGGCTCGCCCTCGTTCTTCACCATGCCGCAAACGCGCAGAGGCCGGTCAAGGAACGTCTTTATGAACTCCGCTTTGCGTGCCTCGTCTCCCTCTTTTACGCTTTGAGGGATGCTCACTTTCAGCTCGTCCTCGATGAGCTTCAGGCCGTAGCCCGTGGCGGATGTGTCGCCTGCGTACACCTTATTTAGCGTGGCGTCAATCTTGTGTTTCAGTTTGAGCCCTACGGCGGCTATGACTTTCTTCCATAACGACGACTCCTTGAGCATCCGGCCGTGCGATACGTTGTCGATGTTCTTTACAAACACGGCGTCGGCGTCAATTTTCCCGAGGTTGCCTATTAGCGCGCCGTGTCCGCCCGGGCGGAATATGAGATGCCCCTCGGCGTCGCGGGCTGGCTGCCCGTCGAGGGTCAGGCAGGGGACGTCCGTTGCCGGGTCTTGTATGCTGAATGAGACATCAATCTTACCGCTGAGTCTTGACAGCATGGGCGTGAGGGTTTCCCTGAAGGCCTGTTCCATCCCGTTCGGCACGGTGTAGTGCACGTGGGCGTGGCCGTGTGACATGCAGTATGCCTCGGCCTCGGCCAAGTGCTCTTCTGCGGCCGTCCTGACGGTGCCGTCCGGGTATTTATGGAACGAGACGAGTCCTTTAGGGTGACTGCCGTACGCTAAGCCGTCATCGCTCAGCACCAGCCGCACCGTCTCGGCACGGTCTTGCGGATTCAGGCTCTTTAGGCGTTTTGCGAAAGCGAAATCGTCGATGCGCGAGAAGAATGTTTTCATGGGTTCCTCTCCCTCCATCGCCCTCTTTCCGTCAGTGTCGGCCGCCATGTATTGGTGGAGCGGTTTGAACATTCTGCTCGCGGCCCCTGACGCTGGTACAAAC
>CAKVCS010000231.1 GCA_934725785.1 uncultured Bacteroidales bacterium
ACGGCGCTGCCGCTTACCGTTACACCGAGGCGCGTCTTTCCAAAATTTCCGGAGAGATGATGCGCGATATCGAAAAGGACGTCGTCAAGTGGGATATGAACTTCGACAATACCAGACGGGAGCCGTCCGTCCTCCCCGCGCGCTTCCCCAATCTCCTCGTCAACGGGGCGTCCGGCATAGCTGTCGGCATGGCCACCATGATGCCGCCCCACAACATCAAGGATGCCGTCGACGCGTGTGTCGCCTATGTCGAGAACAAAGACATAGATGTCGAGGAGCTCATTAAGATCATCAAGGCCCCCGACTTCCCGACAGGCGGCTCCATAATAGGCTACTCCGGGATCCACGACGCCTACACCACCGGCCGCGGACGCATCGTCATCCGGGCTAAGTACGAGATTGAGACGGTCAACGAGCATGACAGCATCGTCATAACCGAGATTCCGTACATGGTCGTCAAGTCCGACCTCATAAAGAAGATAGCCGAGCTTGTCAGCGCCAAGAAAATCGACGGAATCACCAACCTCCGCGATGAGAGCGACAAGGATGGCATGCGCATTGTCATAGAGGTGCGCAAGGACTGCATACCCAACGTAGTCCTCAACCACCTCTTCAAGAACACACAGCTGCAGTCCAGCTTCGGCGTTAACAACATAGCTCTTGTCGGCGGACGCCCCAAACTGCTCAACCTCAAGGATATAATAAAGTGCTTCGTTGAGCATAGGCACGATGTCGTAGTGCGCAGGGCCGTCTATGAGAAACGTAAGGCTGAGGAGAGGGCGCACATCCTGCAAGGCCTCATCATTGCCAGCGACAACATAGACGAGGTCGTTCACATCATCCGGGCCGCAAGCAGCCGAGACGAGGCTCGCCAGAGGCTCATTGATAGGTTCAGCCTCTCCGACGTCCAGTCGAGGGCTATTGTCGAGATGAGGCTCGGACAGCTAACAGGACTTGAGCAGGACAAGCTCCATGACGAGTTCAAGAAGGTGACCGACTATATCGACTACCTCACGAGGCTACTTGCCGACGAGGCCATGCAGATGAGCGTCATAAAGGACGAGCTGCTCGAGATCCGCGAGAAATATGGAGATGAAAGGCGCACCGGCATCGAATATTCCGAGGATGAGTTCAACCCCGAGGACTTCTATGCCGACGAGGACGTCGTGGTCACCGTCTCGCACATGGGCTACATAAAGCGGACATCCCTCACCGAGTTCAAGACTCAGAACCGTGGCGGAATAGGCTCGCGTGGCTCAAGCACCAGGGATCAGGACTTCATCGAGCACATATACTACGCCAAGATGCACGACACCATGATGTTCTTCACCAACAAGGGTAGATGCTTCTGGTACAAAGTCTATGACATCCCCGAGGGAAACAAGACAAACAAGGGTCGCGCCATACAGAACCTCCTCAACATCGAGAGCGATGACGCCGTCAAGGCTTTCATCAACGTCAGGGGGCTCGACAATCAGGAGTTCACGAGGGGACACTTCATTGTCCTCGCGACAAAGCAGGGTGTCGTGAAGCGTACGTGCCTCAGCGAATACTCGCATCCCAGGACGAGCGGTGTGATAGCCGTGACCGTCCGCGACGGCGACGAGTTGCTCAAGGCTGCCCTCACGGACGGCGGGAAGCAGCTCATGCTTGCCACGTCCGATGGCCGCGCCGTGCGCTTCCCGGAGAGCTCCGTAAGGGCCGTAGGCCGTAGCGGCATGGGCGTCAGGGGCGTCAACGTGGGCGAGGGCAACAAGGTTGTCGGTTTCGTCGCAGTCGACCCCGATGACAGCGGAGACATCTTCGCCCTGTCGCAGACTGGCTTCGGCAAGCGCACAGCGATAAGCGAGTATCCCGTCAACAGCCGAGGATGCAAGGGTGTCAAAACCATCAAGATAACCGATAAGACCGGCGAGCTTGTGGCCATTGACATTATGACGGACGATGACGACCTTATGATAATTAACAAGAGCGGCATAACGATCCGAATAAAGGCCACCGACATCAAGACGACAAGCCGCAACACGCAGGGTCTCTGCCTCATTAACCTCAGCCGCAAAAACGACCGTATCGCGAGCGGAACGATAGTCCCGCATATGGAAGAGGATGATGATAATGCTGAAGGCCAGCTCGCGGGTGCGCAGCAGGATACAGATTCAGCCACAGAGCAGCCCACTGTCGGCGGGGATACGCAAGAATAACCCGACTGCGTGAGGTGCGCATATAATTACAAGCAAAAAAAGAATAGTCAAAAACATGAAGAAAGTTCTCTTTCTCGCCGGGGCGGCTCTATTGAGTCTCGCTACTTCGGCACAGACAAGCAAGGTTAGGCAGGCCGAGCAGATGCTTATCATCTCAAGGTGGGATGAGGCCAAGAACGCCATAGATGAGGCACTTCAGCACGAGAAGACTAAAGACGAGCCGACAACTTACCTCATGGCGGCAAAAGTCTACCTGAAGCTTGCTGCCAATGGCAAGCTTGACGACGGTGACGTAAAGGCCAAGGAGTTCTTTGAGAAATCAAAGGAACTCGACGCCATTGGCGGACCCAAGGGCAAGAAGGTTGGCA
>CAKVCS010000232.1 GCA_934725785.1 uncultured Bacteroidales bacterium
TCTTAAGCGTCACGCCCTCAATGAGGACGTTGCGGCTGTTGCAAATGTTCACGAGCTGGGGGCGCAGGGCATCCTCCACGCCAAACACTTTGCGGTCGCTCAGCGGCGTGTTGTCGCGGTCGTAGGCCAGCAGCATGTCGCGAGCCGGTTTCTGGTTCAGCTTGCCCTCTTCATATCCGTAGGCTTTTTTACCTTTCATGAACCACCAGTTGTCGTTGCTGCCCTGTCCGTCTATCACGCCGTTGCCTGTTATGGCCACGTTCACGGTGCTGTCGGCGTATATGAGCGGGTGGAGGTTCTGGCAGTCAAGCCCCTCCCATCGGGTCACGACGGTCTCGGCGTAGTCTGCGTAGTTGGTTGAGAAAAGCAGCGATGCCCCGTCGGCCAGGTGGAGGTTCACGTTGCTCTTGAGCGTGAGCGGCCCCGTGGCCCATGCGCCCTCGGGAATCAGGACTACGCCGCCTCCCGTTGCCGAGCACGAGTCTATGGCCGCGCAGATGGCCGCCTTGTTGGTCGCGGCGTCGGCGGTTGCCGATGCTCCGAAAGATGTGATGTTGAACGTGTCGGCGCAGAAAGTCGGCACCGTGATGCTGTCAGCCATCCTCTGGGCTTCGGCAAAGGCCTCGTCCATTGGGGTGCTGGCGTTCTTGGTGGCGCATGCCGTCATTAGGCCGGCTCCCGCTGCGAGAAGAAAGAGTCTGCTGTGGTTCATTTTGATTTTTTGTGGTTTTGGTTTAAAAGCGTGAGGCGTTCGTGGTGCGCAGCCGCGCATAAGCCCCCGCAATCTGCAAATATATGTAAAAAATCGGGATGAGCCTCGCGGTTGGGCTGCCAAGTTGCTTACTCCACCAGGTTGACGCTGGTCACGTCGCTCTGCTTGGCCAACGCTTTCACAATCTCGGCCTGGCTTATCGTGCTGCTCAGCGTGAGGCGGAATGTCACGGTAGAGACTCCGGCGGTCATGTCGGCGGACATTGACGACTCCTTGAGCTTGCCGCCGGCGTCACGTATCGATTTCTCTATTTTTCGGATGTCGGGCGTTGGCGTGCCGAGCGTTATTGTCAGCACAAGGTTCTCACCGTCAATACGCAAGACGCGTTCTATGCGCTCCATCGTGACGAGTATGAAGAGCGTCATGACCGTCATCACGACTGCGCCCAAGTAGAGACCGGCCCCTGCCGTCATGCCCACAATCGATGTCTGCCATATGCACGCCGCCGACGTGAGCCCTTGCACGCCGCCCTTGCTCTTGACGATGGCGCCCGCCCCTATGAAGCCGACGCCGGCGAGCACCTGCGCGGCTATGCGCCCGGGGTCCCCGTTCAGCATGTCGGGGTGGGTCTGCGGCAGCCAGATGGATATTATCACGGCGCACGTCGAGCCGAGGCATATGAGCGTGAACGTGCGCAGCCCGGCGTCGTGTCGCCGCATCTGCCTCTCGGCGCCGATGCACAGGCCGAGGATAAGGCCGAGAACCAGCCGCAACGCCGTAGTCTCTGGCGTTATGTGGTCCTCGCTCATTATGCTGTTAAGGTATTCTATCATGGCTTAGGGAAGTCGAAGTGCGCCATGCGGCTAAAGGAAGCGGATGTCAGTCACCACCTCTTGGCCTATGGCCTTGTTGATTGCGGATATTATACGCCCCTTGAGATGGAAAAGTTCGTTTCGCACCACGCTGCTGTTCAGCCCGACGTACATCACGCCGTCGCGGACTCGGACCGACGTTGTCGCCTTGTTCACGGTGGGCCCCATCACGGTGTGCCACAGTGTCTGGGCGCGGTGTTCAAGCATCTGTTTCGACGTGCCGTTCTCTTTCAGCACTTCGAGGACCACCTCCGATAGCTTTTTTGATGTGTCAAGTGGCATGTTCGTCAGTCCGTTTTATGCGCCACGGGTAAGGTCGGGCTCTGCTGTCCTGCCCTGGTCAACCGTGAATATCTTATAGTCTTTGCCCACCTTGCCGAGCACGTCTCTGAGCCTCGCCATGTCGGTGTCGGTTATGAATGTCTGCCCGAAGTCGTCGGATGCCATCATTGCGATGAGCCTGTCGCCGCGCGAGGCGTCGAGCTTGTCGAACACGTCGTCGAGCAGTAGCAGCGGGCTTGTGGCCTTGTGCTCTGTCAGATAATGGTATTGAGCCAGCTTGAGGGCTATGACGAACGATTTCCGCTGCCCCTGTGAGCCTACGCGCTTTATCTGGTAGCCGTCCATCAGGATTTCGATGTCGTCTTTTTGTATGCCGCGCGAGGTGTAGCCGAGAATCAGGTCTCGAGGGCGCGCCTCGACGAGGCCTCCGTAGAGGTCATAGCGGTCCAGGCAGGTGGTGTATGCCATGCCCACGTCCTCATGCCCGTCGGCTATCTGCTTATATAGCTTTGCGACGACTGGCCTCAGCCACTCCACAAATTCGCGGCGCTTGGCGCCTATGATGTTCCCGTGGTGGGCTATCTGCTGGTCGAATACGTCCAGGAGGCTCAGGTCTGGCCGCTCGCTCGAAGCCATCTGTTTCAGAAGGGCGTTGCGTTGCGTCAGCAGCCGGTTGTGGGACATGAGGGCCTCCAT
>CAKVCS010000233.1 GCA_934725785.1 uncultured Bacteroidales bacterium
CCAGGGGGTCTTGCACGGGGTCTGCATCCTTGCCATGTCGCCCACGGCGTTGGGGGTCAGGGCGGCCTTGAAGACGAAGTTCTTGTCGTCGAGGTCCAGGCTCATGCAGCTGTAGTCCACAAGGGCGGCCTCGTGGATGTTGATGTAGAGTCCGCTGTCGGTTTTCATCTGCAGGGCGGTCTGGACGGCTGTAGGCGATATCGGGGTCTGGCTCGAGTTCTCCTGGCGCGCCGTAGGCGATATGCCGCGAATCTCGCTCAGCCGGCTCTCCGTGTAGTCATACTCTTGTGTGTCATAGTCGCCCGATATCCACCATGCCGTGTGGTCGCCGCTCATGGCGAACTCCGTCTTCTCGTCGCGCACGGTGAAGTATGTCAGGTTGTCCTGCTCGGGGAATATGTAGCGCAGGCCGAGCCCGTCGTCATACAGGCGGAAGCACACGTCCATCGTCCTGCCGCTCGAGGGCTGGCGCAGGCTCACCGTCAGCTCGTTGTATTTGTTGCGGATGCTGTCCTCCTCGCCCCATACGGGAGCCCACGTCTCGTCGGTCGAGTCGCGCCTGGCGTCGGCCAGCTCAAAGCCGTGCGTAAGGTTGTCGGTCGGCTTGCCGCCCTTTATCTTTATGTCGAGTCCGAGGCGCGAGGTCTTCACTACCTGCTGCGAGCCATAGGTCAGCGCGTAGGTCGGGACGCTGTCGCCCTTCGTTATGCCGAATGTCAGCTTTATGTTGCCGTCGGGCGATGTCGCCACGGTCTCGCCAAACAGCCCGGGGGCTTTGCTCGCCGTCTGCTGCGGGGCGCATGCGCTCAGCGCGAGGGCGGCGAATGCCGCGGCTGTCGCTCCGGCTTCCAATAATGTTGTCCTCTTCTTTGTCATGTTCATATCTCTGTTGTTGTTATAAAAAGTGCGTGTTTTCCGTGTCCGCGGCCCTGTGCCGCTTCTGCGTTAAAGGTTTCTCTACTCTTCTATCGACACCACCATCGCCTCGCGGGGTTTCACTGTCAGTTCGCCCGTGGCGTCTAATGCCTGGCCCGTCACGATGTCGACGCCTTTCAGCCTGCCGCCCGCCAGCTCCTCATATTGCCCAAGGTCGATTGTCCGCTCCTCGCGCGCCAGGTTCAGTATGGTCATAACCCGCGCGTGCGTCACGGCGTCATATCTGAAGTAGGCGTACACGTTGCCTTGCGGCAGGTAGTGCGTCATGCTGCCGCGCCTCAGGGCCATGCTCTTTTTGCGGAAGTTGAACAGGCGGGCCGTGTAGTCGCGCATGGCCTGCTCGCCCTCGGGCATATGCCTGAAGTAGTTCAGCGTGTCGCCATCCCATCCGCCCGGGAAGTCGCGGCGTATGTTGGCGTGGCCGTCGAACCCGTTGCCTCGCATTAGGGCTTCTGTGCCGTAATACAGTTGGGGTATTCCGCGCGCTGTGGCCAGCAGCGCCGTGGCCAGCCTGAGCGACGTCTCGTCGTCGTTCATCTGGGTCAGCAGGCGGCCCGTGTCGTGGTTCTCGCCAAATATCAGCATGTTCATCGGGTCGGGGTATATTAGGTCGTTGGCGAAGCTGTCATACAGCCTGTTGGCCCCGTCGCTCCATCCCTCGCCCTCGCCCATCGCGCGGCATATGGCCTCTTGCAGCGGGAAGTCCATTATGGTCGGCAGGCCGCTGTCCTCCATTCCGTTGTCTTTGCCGTAGCCTTTTTGCCACGCGGCAAGCTTGCCAGCCTCCGATATCCAGCACTCGCCCACGATGTTGAAGTACGGATACTCGGCCTTAACCCTGTCGCACCACTCGGCCATGGCCTCCACGTCCGAGTATGGGTATGTGTCTTGGCGTATCCCGTCCAGGTCGGCCGTCTCTATCCACCATATCGAGTTCTGAATGAAGTAGTTCTTCACAAGCTCGTTGCTCAGGTTCATGTCGGCCATCGTCTTGTCGAACCAGCCTTTCAGGGCAATGTCCATGTCGCGCCGCGAGGCGTGCTTGTCCCGTATTATCGACAGGCGGTAGTTGCTCCTGACGAATGTCTCGTTGCCATCCTTGTCATACCACCTGTTTATCCAGTCCTTGGCGGGCAGGTCTTTCATCCACCAGTGGTTAGTCCCGCAGTGGTTGAACACCATGTCCATTATGTGTTTCATACCCCTCTTGTGCAGCTCGGCGCTCAGCTGTTTCATGTCATCCAGCGTCCCGAGCCTCGGGTCTATCTCGTAGTAGTTCGTTATGGCGTAGCCGTGATACGAGCTCTCGGGCATGTCGTTCGTCAAGACGGGGGTCATCCACAGTGCCGTCATCCCCAGGCCTTTTATGTAGTCCAGGTGCTCCGTCACGCCGCGCAGGTCCCCGCCGTGCCGGCCGTAGGGGGCCGAGCGGTCGCTCTTCTCGGCCATGCCCTCCACGGTGTCGTTGCTCGGGTCGCCGTTGGCGAAGCGGTCCGGCATCAGCAGGAACACGGCGTCGTCCGAGCTGAAGCCTGTGCGATACTGCGAGTTGGGTCTGCGCTCCTTCAGCTCATATCTTATGCTCGTCTCGCGACCGTCGCCCTTCAGCGTTATCTCTATTT
>CAKVCS010000234.1 GCA_934725785.1 uncultured Bacteroidales bacterium
TAATAATGCCGTTCCTCTCAGACGAGACGGAGCGCTTGCTGGCGCGCATCCCCAAAAACAGGCTTCTCGTCATTGACTGGAATCTGTGCACGAGCGAGGACTCCAACGTCGTATATCAAGACTTCGGACTGTCCTTGTTTAGGGGGCTTGAGTCCGTCAAGGACAAGCTTGAGAAATACAAGTCGTTCCACTTCCTCTACCCAGACTATACTTACCATCCGTACCAGAGCGTGGTTCACTTCGAACGGTTCTGCCGAACCAACTCGATAGATTACTGCGTGGAGCGCAACCCTGACACGCTGGATGTTGAAGCAGGCACTGCATACATAACCGTATCCGACAGGCTTTTGGGCAAGATATTGGAGCAGAGCCGCCAAAAAGGGCTTGTCGTCGGCAAAGACGTTGGCGTGATTTCTTACAACGAGACGCCCATGAAAAAGTTTATAGACCGAGGCATCACGGTGTTCTCCACGGACTTCAAGCAGATGGGGACTTTGGCCGCGCGCTTCGTGACGGACGAAAAGCACACGGACGTGTGCGTCCCGTCGAAGATGATAGTCCGCAATTCACTGTAG
Organism: uncultured Bacteroidales bacterium; assembly: GCA_934725785.1. GTDB lineage: Bacteria > Bacteroidota > Bacteroidia > Bacteroidales > Marinilabiliaceae > W3P20-009. The sequence continues at coordinate 576 of CAKVCS010000234.1, forward strand.
CGGCATGCCCAGGGGACAGCAAGGCGGCAGAAAAAGCACTACGAATTAGAACAAAAAACTCATAAAGCGAAACATATGTACCTGTTAGGAATAGACGTGGGGAGTTCGTCAGTCAAAGCGAGCCTCGTAAGCATAGAAACAGGCAAATGCGTGTCTTCGGCGTTCTTCCCGAAGAGCGAGGCCAAGATATTGGCTTCGCGTCCGGGCTGGGCGGAACAGGAGCCACAGTCGTGGTGGGACTACATGAAACAGTCCATCGCCGCCGTCATGAAAGAGTCGGGCGCAAAGCCGGGTGATGTTTCCGCCGTCGGCATCTCATATCAGATGCACGGGCTGGTCTGCGTGGACAAGAACGGGGACGCGTTGCGCCCATCTATAATATGGTGCGACTCGCGCGCCGTTGGCATAGGCCAGGACGCTTTTGACACCATAGGGCACGAGAAGTGCCTCGGTCATTTGCTGAACTCGCCGGGCAACTTCACAGCAAGCAAGCTTAAATGGGTGAAGGACAACGAGCCGGGGCTGTTCGACAGGATATACAAGATAATGCTCCCGGGCGACTACATAGCCATGAGGATGACGGGGGAGATCCGCACCACCGTGTCAGGTCTGTCTGAGGGCATTCTGTGGGATTTCAATACGAACAGCGTGGCCAAGATGCTCCTTGACCAGTATGGCATACCCGAGAGCCTCATTGCCGACACTTGCCCTACTTTTGGCGAACAGGGCAGGATGACCCGCGCGGCCGCAGAGGAGCTGGGTCTTGCGCCAGGCACGCCCGTCACATACAGGGCGGGCGACCAGCCAAACAACGCTTTGTCCCTCAATGTGTTCAACCCAGGCGAAATCGCGTCTACGGCTGGCACCTCGGGTGTCGTATACGGCGTAAACGGTGTTGTGAGCTACGACCCGCTGTCGCGCGTCAACACGTTCGCTCACGTCAACCACACTGCGGAAGCAGCGCGCCTTGGCATACTTCTCTGTGTCAACGGCACCGGCATCCTGAACTCTTGGCTTAAGCGCAACGTGATGCCCGAAGTGTCATATTCCGACATTGCGGCCAAAGCCCCGATCGGCTCCGCCGGCCTCTCCATCTTGCCGTTCGGCAACGGCGCGGAGCGCATGCTTGAAAACCGCGAAATTGGCTGCCAGTTCCTCGGTCTGAACTTCAACGTGCATGACCGCAGCCATCTGGCCCGCGCCGTACAGGAGGGCATAGTGTTCTCGTTCCAATACGGAATAGAGATAATGAAGCAGATGGGCATGAACGTGAACAAGATTCACGCAGGCAACGCCAACATGTTCCTCAGCCCCCTGTTCCGCAACACTTTGGCAAGCGTATCTGGCGCTACTATCGAGCTTTATGACACCGACGGTTCTGTGGGCGCGGCAAAGGGCGCAGGCATCGGGGCCGGCATCTACAAGAACCACGATGAGGCGTTCGCCACGTTGGAGAGAGTCTCCGTCATCGAGCCGGACGCCGCCAACCAAGAGCAGTATCAAGAGGCTTACAAGATATGGAAAGAGAGGCTACAGAAAAGCCTGTAACCATCATATGTGAGAAACCAATAGAAAAGTAAAACCAATAAACTTACAACAGAAAATGGCAAAAGAATATTTCGCAAACATTCCCGCGATCAAGTTCGAGGGCGCTCAGAGCAAGAACCCGTTCGCATTCCGCTACTACGACGCGAACCGCGTCGTCATGGGCAAGAAGATGAGCGAGTGGCTGAAGTTCGCCATGGCATGGTGGCACACCCTCTGCGCTGAGGGCGGCGACCAGTTCGGCGGTGGCACGAAGACCTTCCCCTGGAACGCCAACCCAGACCCGGTGCAGGCAGCCAAGGACAAAGCTGACGCAGGCTTCGAGATCATGAAGAAGCTCGGCATCGAGTACTACTGCTTCCACGACGTGGATCTCGTAAACCCCGATGACGATGTCGAGAAATACGAGCAGAACCTCAAGGAGGTTGTGGC
>CAKVCS010000235.1 GCA_934725785.1 uncultured Bacteroidales bacterium
TGTCGGTTATGAGCCGCCAGACATCTTGGAACTCTTTGTTGTCAAGCTCTATATCCATACGAGTGCGCTAAGGCATCTTTGGCAGCTTGTGCCTCACCTTGAACACACGCCGCTGGAAGAGGCTGCTCTCCGCCCTGTTGTTCCGTCCACCGAAGTAGAACGTGAAGTCGGCCATCGGCCATATGGCGGCGTGGCTGTCTATGCCCTTATAGTGGGCGAAGCTGGTCAGGAACCCGAGCTTGGCGCTCAGCGCGTGTGAGAAGAAGAACTCGCCCTCGGCCTGTATCTCCACGGCGTGGTGCTTGCTGAAGAAGCCCGTGTGATACGCGATGCCGCCGTGGGCGAACAGGCGATTGGTGAGCCGCCCGTCGGCCCATAGCTTGAACCTTGCCCTGAACCCATTGTCTATTAGCGTCTCGCTCCTGTTCGCTATGAAGTGGAACTTGGGCTGGTCTATCGTGTCGCCCTTCGCGCAGCGTATGCCGCCATAGAGGCCTATGCCGCCGGTGAGGATCAGGTAGGCTGAATTGTCCGAGCAGTTGGGGTCGGTGAACCATGCGCGCGAGACGAGCAGCTCGTGACCCGCCTCGAAAACGAGCGGCACCTTGGCGTCGGGCTCTATTATGCGCTCCACTTTGTGACGCTTGGCGAGGCTCATGCCGGGGTAGGCGTTGGCGATGTCGAACCTCGACGAGACGAACCAGCGTTTGTCGAACACGCCTATGAGCAGCTTGGCGTAGAGTGTCGGGCGCGCCACGTCCTCCACCAAGTACGTGGACAGCTCCAGCCTCTCCGTAACGCCATAGCGCGAGGCGGAGAGCAGGCTCACGTTGCCGGCCTTGGGATACACGACGTTGGCTGCCTCGGCGTGCCACAGGATGTCGTCGCGCAGCTTGTAATAGCCGCGCCCATTCACTATGTTCTTACGCTTTTCCCCATGATCTTCGCCATTCCGCGGGTTGAACTCAATCCCGCCATGTATGCCATACCCCAGTTGCCCAGAGGCGCTCGCCAGGGGCAGCAAGGCGAGCAGGCCGCAAGCCGCGAGTCTTATGAACTTTGTGTGTGGAGCATTCATGTCTCGTGAGCTTTTTATTTTGCTATTTTGGCCATGCCCGCATAGCGGTCCGCTTTGTTTTTAGGCACGTATATAACCAGCTTCTGACCAGCGCGTATCATGTTTCGGCGTATGTTGTTCCAGTAGTTCAGGTCCGACACCCTCACACCGAAGCGTTTGGCTATGCCGCCCGGCACGTCGCCTTTCTTCACCGTGTATATCAGCTTGGCCTTGCCGTCCGGTGTGCGTCCGGCGTACACGTAGCCTTTCGCCTCGGCTATTTTAATGACTTTGTTGTCAGGGAAATAGGTCTTGCGGTCGCGGGCGTAGATGGAGTCCTCGTAGGCTGCGAAGGAGAATGTCGCGTCCACGGGCAGGACGAGTGAGTACGTCTTTCCTCCCATGGCGGGGACCACGTCATGCTTGTACTGCGGGTTCAGCTGGCGGATGGTCTCCGTCGGCACACCGATGACCGATGTCACCTGGTTGAAGTGCAGCGGCTGGTATACCATCACCGTGTCGCTTGTCGGCATGGCCTCCGTCGACGACGCGTATATGTGGTGCTCGTTGGCGTAGGTCATGGCGTAGGCCGCGGCAATGAAGGCCGGCACGTAGCCGCGCGTCTCGCGGGGCAGGTTGTAGTAAATCTTCCAGAAATCCTTTACGCCGCCGGACCGCGCGATGGCCCTGTTCACGTTGCCCGGCCCGCAGTTATAAGCCGCTATGGCCAAGTGCCAATCCCCGTACATGTTATAGAGGTCTTGCAGGAACACGGCCGCGGCCTCCGTCGCTTTCATCGGGTCGCGCCTCTCGTCGACGTAGCTCGTCACCTCCAGCCCGTAGCGTTTGCCAGTGAAAAGCATGAACTGCCACAGCCCGGACGCGCCAACGCGTGAGAGTGCGTTGGGGTTGAGAGCGCTCTCTATGACGGACATGTATTTGAGCTCGAGCGGCATCCCGTGAGCCTCCAGCACGCTCTCGAATATGGGGAAGTAGTAGTCTTTGAGCCCGAGCATGCGCTGCACCAGGTCGCGGCGCCTCACCACGTAAAGCTCGATGAACCGCCGGACCTGGTCGTTGTAGACCATCGGGATGGGCGACATCATGGCCTGCAGGCGGTCGATGAACACGCCGTCGGGCACGCCTGCTATCACAGGGTCGGCCTGCGCCACCGTGTCCGGCACGAAGTCGTTCACCACGGTCGCCTTCTTTGAATACCATGCGGCAATCAGGCTGTCGACCTCATACCGCGGCAGGCCCGCCATCGCTGCCGAGTCCGCCGTCGCCTCCTCGCGCTCCAACTCAATCTCCTCCGCAGCCGCGTCGTCCTGCGCTTTCGCGGAAGACAGGTGCGCCGTCATGGCCGCCGTGAGGGCCATCGCTATGTATCTCTTCACTTACTGTGTCCTTTTGTCGCCCGCGCCTTGGGGCTAAATGTTGAAAAGCTTCTCTTGCACCGCGTCCTTGTATGA
>CAKVCS010000236.1 GCA_934725785.1 uncultured Bacteroidales bacterium
CGTCAACAGCCTCGCGACAAAGAGGACAGGCTGCCACGTCAGTCCACATTCACCACGCAAGGCGGATGTGGACTGTTTTTCACCACGAGCCCCCACACCAGTTGTCGCCACCATGCGAAGAAGCGCCATGCGCGAGGGGAAACTCTGATAGAGCAGCGAAGCCTCGGACTCCAAGACCTGGAAACCACAACCGGCAAGCTCGCCCAGCCAGTCATCGAGCTCCGGGTATCCGCAAGGCGCACCGGCGCGCAACTCGCGAAAAGTGAGAGGGCCATACGTGGCCAAGGCCAAGATGCCGCCGCAAGGGAGAGCCGAGGCCGCACGCCCGACGGATGAAAGCGGATCCTCAAACCACTGCACGGCCGAGGCCGACACCACCGCGTCGGCCTGAGGCCATGGCATGGACTCGGCGTCACCAGCCATGCTGGAGACCACAGGGGAGCAGCCGCCTGACGCGATACTCTCCGTCGCTACGGTCAGCATGTCGGGCGACACGTCATTAAGGCAGACGGAGGCGGGCCTTACCCCGCTCACGATGAGGCGGGAGAGGACCCCCGTGCCACAGCCGAACTCGAACACCGAACGGCACGACCGCATATGCGGCAAAGCAATCTCGGCCAGACGGGCGGCCACCATCCTCTGCACGCTGGCCGCCGCCTCGTATGTGCCGGCACTGCGGCCAAAACGCCTCGCTACGTCGGGCGACATCACGACAACGGGCTTTTGCGGAAAGGCCAATGCGGGATGTCGCATTCACAGACTTCGAGGGCATGCCCGCGCCACCATGCGAGCTGTGACGACTGCGGGAATATCCTGTCGCGCTTGCTCACGTTGGCAACGTCCCACATTCGTGGAGCGGACTCCACCCGGGCTGAAAGGATGGCCTGCAACTCGGCGCGCTGGTCATCCGCCGAGCGTGAGGACAAGAGCTGGGCGACAACCGACGCGAGGTCGGCATCCATTGATATCTTGCGTGCGAACTTCAGCCGGTTGGCCTCGTCCCAATGGTCTATGGTCAACTGGATGGCCGCCGCCCCGATGCCGCGGTCGGGGTCGGCGGGACAAGGAGTGCCGCAATAGGCCTCGGCGCGCGCCACTCGCGCCTCGGGGTGGGCAGAAAGGCATGCCTCGGCAGCCCATACGCCCATAGACCAGGCCTTGACGTAGACGTGCGAGAATGCGGACAAATCGAGCCCGAGGTCGAGAGACGAATAGTCCCACAAGAGGATGACGTTGCCCTCGCCCTCGATAAAGGGGGCTATTGACGAGTCGAAGCCCCAACCGAGAAACCATAGCGTCGCCTCGGTCGAGGCCGCCGACTTTATCTGCTTATATTTCACTTCTGCTTCGACATCAATAAGAGTTCAACCATCGGCTCGAGCTCGCGGCGGCTCATTGTGGCTTTGAGCGAGAAGCGCAGCCGCGCCTGCCCGAGCGGCACTGTGGGGTGGCGAATGGGCAGCACATAGAAGCCCGCCTCGCGCAGACGCCGGCTGAGGCCCACAGCGACGGAGTTCTCGCCACAAATGTAGGGCACAATCTGGGTCGCCCCACCCTGCGGCACATGTATCCCGAGCCTTTCGGATAGCCACCCGCCAAGGCTGAGCAAGTGGGCGCGCTCCGCCCCCATATCCGCCACCCGGCGGACAATGAAATCTGTCCACGCCACGTTGACCGGCGGCAGGCCCGTGGTGAAGATTATCGTGCGGCACTTGTTGACGAGCCACTGCCTTACGACGTCGGACGATATGACCCACGCCCCCTCGGAAGCCAACGCCTTGCCACACGTCCCGACAAGGATGTCGACATCGGAGCCGAGGCCAAGCTCGCCAACAAGGCCCTCGCCATGCTTGCCGCGGACGCCAACGGCGTGCGCCTCATCGACATAGAGCCAGAAGCCGAACTCGCGCCGCAGCTCGGCGAGCTGGGCGAGAGGAGCCACATCGCCATCCATGCTATAGATGCTCTCCACCACCACGAAGACGCGCCCCGCGCAGGCGCGCCCCCTCCCCTCGAGCAGGCGGCGGAGATGGGCCACATCGTTGTGCTGAAAGCGCAGCGCGTCCGCGCCAGCCGAGGCGCAAAGCCGCATGCCGTCGATGAGGCTCGCATGGATAAGCTTGTCGGCAATGACAAGGTCGCCCTTGCCGACAAGGGCCGGCAGCACCCCGGCGTTGGCGTGATAGCCGCAATTGAAGACCAGGGCGGCGCGGCCGGGGTAAAGGCCGCGCAGCGTATCCTCGAGCCGCCTGTACTCCAAGTGATTGCCTGTGAGGAGTCGGCTGCTGGCCGCGCTCATTGACCTGGTGGAGGGCGAATACGAGCCGAGGAACTCGCCGTAGAGGTCGGCGCGGTCGTTGAGGCCGAGGTAGTCGTTGGTCGAGAGGTTCACCATATGGCTGGTGTCGGCCTCGGGGAGGGAGCGCAGGCTGTCGGAAAGGCGCAGCCCTTCAAGCTCTTTTGCAAAATCTATCATAGTCAATTCATTGAACGGACTCCCGCCTCAAGCCCGTGGCAGAGCCTGCGC
>CAKVCS010000237.1 GCA_934725785.1 uncultured Bacteroidales bacterium
TGGCGGTTATGACGCCCGACGACAAGGAGAGGACCAGCCTCAGCTCTTACCGCATGGTCGGAGCTTTCGCCGGCGGGATGCTCGTCCAGGGGGCGCTGCTCTTTCTCGTGGCCTATTTCGGCAATATCAACCCTAAGGTCAATGTCGACAAGGTGGCCGACCAGTCTTACGCCGTGTCTGTCACCGCGCCTGCCGACTTCCAGAAAGTCAAAATATCCACCACCGACGGCATTGCGCAGTTCGTATGGGCAGACTCCCTCGGCGTGGCCGATGCGCAGTTCACCACATCCAAGAACCTCTCCGTCGCGGCCGGGGAGACGTACGAGTTCATCGTTACAGGTCAGGATGGCCTCCTTGCCGACGACATCACCATAATCGATCAGAGCCGAGGCTATAGCCACTCCATCTACCTCATGTCGGCCGTCCTCGTCATCGCGCTGCTTGTCACGTTCCGCTTCACGCATGAGCGAGTCCAGCCGCCTGCCGATCAGAAAACCGACATCAAGAACGACTTGAAGGATCTTGTGAGGAACAAGCCGTGGGTGGTCCTCCTTTTTGTCGGCCTCCTTTTCAACGTGTACAACAACATCAAGCAGGGCATCACTGTCATGTACTTCTCGCACTATGTGCACGACCAGTTCCTTGCTGCCACTTACATGGTTTGCCTCATGGTCGCCTCCATCGGTGGGGCTATGCTTACCACCCCTCTCGGCAATAAGCTCGGCAAGAAGAACCTCTTTATTGTGGCCCTCGTCACCACGGGCATCATCAATGCCTTTATCGCCTTCTGCGGCCCGCAAGACGTTTCTGCCATCTTTGCCATCGGCATCGCCAGTGAGGTCTTCGCGGCGTTCCTGCCCACGCTTTTCTTCGCCATGCTTGGCGATGCGGCGGACTACTCTGAGTTCGTCAACGGTCGCCGCGCCACGGGTCTTGTCTACGCTGCGGGCTCTTTCGCCACCAAGTTCGGCGGCGGCATAGCGGGTGCGATAATCGGCGCCATTCTTGGCTACTTCGGCTATAACGGTGTCGACCCCTCGACCTACGCCGCGGCGCAGGAGGGCATGGTGATGCTGATGAGCTGGGTCCCCGCGGTCATCGTGATCCTCGGGGCTGCCGTCATGCTGCTCTACCCGCTCAGCCAGGAGCAGCAGACCGAGATAACCGACGAGCTTGAGCGCAGAAGGCTCGGCAAGTAGCTGCCAAGACATTAAGAAGAAACAATCAGAACCAGGATAAAAAATGACGCTTTGGTGGGCGCTGGCTAACCAGACGCTACCGGCACAAACAATTTTTTTATAGTATGAAAGAGTACGGTCACTTCGACGACGCTAACCGCGAGTACGTCATCACGGACCCCAAGACCCCTTGGCCTTGGATTAACTACCTCGGCAACGAGGACTTCTTCTCGCTCATTTCGAACACCGCGGGCGGCTACTCCTTCTATAAGGATGCCAAGTTCCGTCGCATCACGCGCTACCGTTACAACGGAGTCCCCATGGACAATGGTGGCCGCTATTTCTACATCAACGACGCTGGCACCGTGTGGAGCCCGGGGTGGAAGCCCTGCAAGACTCCGCTCGACAGGTACGAGTGCCGCCACGGCATGGGCTACACAAAGATTGTCGGCTGCAAGAACGGCATCGAGGCTACCGAGCTCTTCTTCGTGCCGCTCAAGACTCACGCCGAGGTCCAGAAACTCACCCTCACCAACAAAAGCGCAACGACGCACTCTCTCAAGCTCTTCTCTTTCGAGGAGTGGTGCCTATGGAACGCGGCGACGGATATGGAGAACTTCCAGCGCAACTTCTCAACAGGCGAGGTCGAGATTGACGGCTCTGTCATATACCACAAGACTGAGTACAAGGAGCGCCGCAACCACTACGCCTTCTACAGCGTCAACACTCCCATCCAGGGCTTCGACACCGACCGTGAGACTTTCATCGGCCTCTACAACGAGTTCGCCCTGCCCCAGAACGTAGAGGCTGGCAAGCCCGGCAACAGCGTGGCCCACGGCTGGAGCCCCATAGCAAGCCACTATATCGAGGTCGAGCTCAAGCCCGGCGAGAGCAAGGATTTCATCTTCCTCCTCGGTTATGTAGAGAACGAGCAGGACAAGAAATACGACCCGGCAGGACGCCGCCCTGGCCTTCTCACAAGCCTCGGCGACCTTGACCGCACCATTGTCAACAAGGATAAGGCCAAGGAGATCATCGCCGCGTTCGACACAACCGAGAAGGTGGACAAGTCTCTTGCCGACCTGCGCAAGTTCTGGGACGACCTCCTCGACCGCTTCACCCTCAAGAGCGGAGACGAGAGGCTCGACCGCATGGTCAACATATGGAACCAGTACCAGTGCATGGTCACGTTCAATTTCTCCCGTTCAGCCTCTTTCTTTGAGAGCGGCATCGGCCGTGGCATGGGCTTCCGCGACTCGAACCAGGATCTCGTAGGCTTCGTTCACCAGATTCCTGACCGCGCGCGCCAGCGTATCATTGACATCGCCTCGACCCAGTTCCCCGA
>CAKVCS010000238.1 GCA_934725785.1 uncultured Bacteroidales bacterium
CAGCTCGATCGTGTTGCTTTTCTCGTCAATGACAAAGTAAAGCGGGTCGGTGGCTATATGCATGTTCTTGTTGTTCTCCTGCATATAGAAGTTCTCCGTCTTCAGCATCTGCGCCTTGATGCCAGGCTCGCTCAGGAACTTGATGAGCGGACGGTTCTTCGGGAGTCCTTTATAAGCCCTGAAGAGAGCCAGCGCACCTTCCTCGACAACCTTGGGGTCCTCGCTCTTCATCTTAGTCCTGGCCTCGGAGAGCAGCTTGGCCGACAGAGCTCGCTGCGCCTCGACAAGATTCTCGACACGCGGCTTGAGAGCCTCGAACTGCTGATCTTGCTTTTGCGTGACGGGGCCGGATATGATGAGAGGCGTGCGGGCGTCGTCAATGAGGACGGAGTCGACCTCATCGACAATAGCGTAGTTGTGCTTGCGCTGCACAAGCTCCTCGGGCTGCGAGGCACCGTTGTCGCGGAGGTAGTCGAAGCCGAATTCGTTGTTAGTTCCAAACGTGATGTCCGCGGCGTAGGCCTTACGGCGCTCGGGAGAGTTAGGGCGATGCTTGTCTATGCAATCGACTCGGAGTCCGTGGAACTCGTAAAGCGGCCCCATCCATTCAGAGTCTCGCCTTGCGAGGTAGTCATTGACCGTGACGACATGCACGCCGCGCCCCGGCAGGGCGTTGAGGAACACGGGGAGCGTGGCCACGAGAGTTTTACCCTCGCCCGTCGCCATCTCCGCAATCTTGCCCTGGTGGAGGACGACTCCGCCGATGAGCTGAACGTCATAGTGAACCATCTCCCACTTTATGGGCGAGCCGCCAGCGAGCCATGTGTTCTTGTAGACCGCCTTACCGTCTTCGATAGAGACAAAATCTTTGGTGAGTGCCAACTCGCGATCGAAATCGGTCGCTGTGACAGCCACAGTTTCATTCTCGGCGAAGCGCCTTGCCGTATCCTTCATTATGGCGAACGCCTCCGGCAAAATCTCATTGAGCTGCTCTTCGACCTTGTCGTCAACTTGCTTCTCGAGATCGTCGATTTTCTTGTAGTTGGACTCTTTAGTCTCTATGTCGCAATCGGGCTTCTCAGACTCTGACTTGAGCCGCGATATGTTATCAAGGTCGTCCTTAATGGCAGCTTGAATCTTGTCTCTGAGGGCCTGAGTGCGCGCACGCAGCTCATCGTTGCTCAAGTGCGCCAAGGACGGGTATATCTCTTTGATTTTTGACACGATAGGAGCAATCTCCTTCATGTCTTTTTCGGATTTGCTCCCAAATATCATTGTAAGGAGCGAATTCAGTATGGACATTTGTATGGTATTATTCTTAGGGAATGCGATAATGACGGTAAAATCACGAAAACTCCTCAGGCCTCGCACAAATCATAAGACCTTGGAGACCTATGGCCCGGCCCTGCCCTTATCTTGAGAGAAGCGCAGTGAGACTCTCGGATGCGCCCTGGCCGTAAGTCATTAAGACGCAAATATTCAACACATGCAAGTGGAAGGCCGAACCAGAAACAGCCCGGTGGGACAAGATGCCCGGTAAAACCAGCACCGGCACACCGCACGGAAAGAACCCGAGGCTCACCGCGTTGCGCGACGGATCCGCGAGGGCCAAGGCACAGGCTTGCGAGCCTGTTTGACAAGGACGAGAACAGGTGTCTCAAATGAGAAGCCGCGCCCCTCGACCCGATATTTGGCGTTGGTGGAGTCGGGGACTTTGGAGCAGGGGCATCGGGGACGGACTTGACGTGCAAAGCCTCCGAGTCCGTAAGGAGGATAGCCCTGCACACGTCGGGCGACACTACTCCCGCCCCACAAAGCGAGAGCAGTAGTGAAACGCCCAGTATGCGCATGTATACCTTATCCACAATAACCCAATGTATAGGCAAAAGTAGGCAAAAAGCGGTTAAATATCATTATTATTGCGGCATAAAAAGAAAGCTGGCGGCTTTGCGAGCAAACAGTCCGCAAAATCCGCCAGCATTATCTCGTCTATTGAAGCGCCTAAACAGGAAGCCCTGTTTACTTTCTGAACAAGAAGTGCTTGGTTATGGTCTCGTGGTTGTAGACGCAGGCGATGGTCTCGGCGAACATATCGGCCACGGAGAGAACCTTGATTTTGCTGCTCTGCTGCTTCAATGGAATAGAGTCAGTGATAACGACCTCTTTTACAGCGGACTTCTCAATGTTGTCATAGGCACTGCCAGAGAGCACGCCGTGAGAGGCGAAGACGCGGACGGAGAGTGCGCCCTGCTCCATCATCTTGTCGGCTGCGGCGCAAACCGTGCCGCCAGTGTCAATCATATCGTCAAGAAGTATGACGTTCTTGCCCTTAACATCTCCAATCACACGCATCTCGCCGACAACGTTTGGCCTTGGGCGGTGCTTGTGGCAAATAACCATGGGAGCATCGAAATACTTTGCGTAGCTGTTTGCTCGCTTAGAGCCGCCGGCGTCAGGAGAGGCCATCACCATATTGTCAAGCCCAAGGCTCTCGATGTACGGGACGAAA
>CAKVCS010000239.1 GCA_934725785.1 uncultured Bacteroidales bacterium
GAGATAAACGACGCAAAGTCAGCGTGCGCGCCCCAAGACCAAGCCACCGGCATAGGCTGTCGCAGGGGCAACAAACAGGGCAAGGTAACCACCAACAAACGGTATCAGCGTCACCAAAGCGAACAGGAAACCGACACCCACGGTGAGGCCTATATTATTGAAAGGGAACGCGCCACTTTTGCCTGCAAGGATGACACCATTCTGCTCGGCGCGCTCAACAGCATAGTCCATCAGAGACTGGCCATAGAAGAAAGAGGCGACCAAAAGGCTAAGAACCGGGGCTAAGAACCCGATAAACGGAAGCAGGTAAAACAGCAGCACCAAAACAGCGCAAAACAACTGCAAGAAAAGGCATCGGACTGCCACCGCTATGCCACGCATAACGCTCATAGCCACGTCTTTAAACGAGTCTGACGGACGAGGGCGCCCCGCCGTCACCCAGGCATTGTCGGCGACATGGCTGAGAAGTGGGCTTAGCAAAAGCAGGATGAGCGATCCTCCGATTACACCGACAAGAAGTAAAGAGCACAGCCAGGCGGCAATACGCCCCATCCACCCCACGAACCAAGGCAATATGCCCTGAAAAAAATCTGGCAAGTCAACCGCCAACAAGGCACCCACCATCCATTCGTAGGCGAAGTCAGAGAGTGAGGAGCCCAGCAATACGCCGAGCGCGAAAACAATCGCGCACAGCGTCAGGATGATGGCGTAGACCCTGCGCCCCACGAGCCGGAAGGAGGAGAAGACGGTGGAAAGGCCGTAAAAGAACTGTCGAAAGAAACGCATTCCACCAGCCTTTTAATGTTTCAACTCTTCACCAATAAGCGTAGCCGGAGTGGAGCGCAAAATTTTTACTCTCACGACATCGCCAATCTTATGCCCGCCAGCCGGGAAGACAACAGCCTTGTTCTGACCGTTTCGCCCCATAAGGTCAGACGCACTCTTGCGCGACCTGCTCTCCACCAGCACATCAAACACCTTGCCCTCGTCGCGACGGTTGCTCTCGGCGGAAAGCCGGCCTTGCAGTTCGATAATCTCCTTAAGGCGCCGCCCTTTCACCTCGGGTGAGACGTCGTCCTTCATATGACGGCTGGCGTACGTGCCCGGACGCTCGGAGTATTGGAACATAAATGCGCTGTCAAAGCGGGCCCACTCCATAAGGCTCAGAGTGTCCTTGTGATCCTCCTCTGTCTCACCGCAAAACCCGCAGAACACGTCAGTAGACAACCCGCAGTCCGGGATGATGCGCCTTATGGCCTCAATGCGTCCCATGTACCATTCGCGCGTGTATTTGCGGTTCATGAGCTTGAGAACCCTTGAACTGCCGCTCTGCAATGGGAGATGGATGTGGTTGCATATATTGGGATGTGACGCGATTACCTCAAGCGTCTCATCGGTCATGTCCTTCGGGTGGGATGACGTGAATCGGAACCGCATGTCGGGATAAGCCTCGGCGCACATGGACAGCAGCTGCGGAAAACGCACGCCAGCCTCGACGTCATCGAAAGAGTTGACATTTTGCCCGAGCAGGACAGCCTCTTTGTAGCCCTTTGACTCCATATCGTCAAGCTCCTTCATTATCGACCTGTGGTCGCGGCTTCTCTCCCGTCCGCGCGTGTATGGCACTATGCAGTATGAGCAGAAATTATTGCATCCACGCATAATCGAGACATATCCGGATATTCGGCTGTGTCCCACCCTGACGGGGACGACATCGGCATATGTCTCCGTGGTGGATAAATCGGTATCCATCGCCTTCTCGCCAAGCTCGGCTTGCGCGACAAGCTGGGGCAGGTTGAGGTAGGCGTCAGGGCCTACAACCAAGTCAGCCCCGTTCGCAAAGAGCGTCTCTCGCGTGCGCTCCGCCATGCACCCGATGACACCGATGATTACTTTCCTGTCTCTACGCAGCGTCTGCAAGTCGGCAAGCCTGCCCAGCACGCGCTGCTCGGCGTTGTCTCGCACGGAACATGTGTTGACAAGCACGCAGTCCGCCTCCTTAATGTCTTCGGTGAGGTCATAACCCACAGTTTGCATGACGGAGGCCACGACCTCACTGTCCGCCACGTTCATCTGGCATCCGTAAGTCTCAATGAAAAGGCGACTGCTCTTATATTCCATGTCTTTAGTCGTCAAAAATCGAAGTTCGCTGCTTTGCAGTAAGGATTAAAAAAACGCAAGTCCCGCCCGTAAGCTGTTGACAATTTTGTAAAAATATGTTACCTTTGACTTGACGGGATGATACAGACGGCAGGCAAGCCTGAGCGACTTGCGCGCCCTGCGGCGCTTGTCGCAACATGTTTCAGCCATCATCGTAATAAAGTCGCGTGGGCTTGGCTAATGCACGCCCCGCCACGGCCTTGGAAGGCAAAGTTAAGCAAACTTTTAAAAACTCAGACCTATGGGTAAGATATTGGTCCCGATTGACTTCTCTGAGAATTCAATCCTTGCGCTTAAGACGGCAATCGTCATAGCAAACAAACTGAAGACCGACTTG
>CAKVCS010000240.1 GCA_934725785.1 uncultured Bacteroidales bacterium
GTCCCTCCACCTGGTCTTTCATAAGGGCGAGAAGAGGCGTTATGACGATGCACACCCCTGCCCCTTTTGCAAGCGCAGGCACCTGAAAAGTGATGGATTTTCCGCCTCCCGTCGGCATCAGGCCGAGCGTGTCCCGTCCCTCTCCTATGGACTTGATTATGTCGAGCTGGATGGACCGGAAAGAGTCATAGCCCCAATATTTTTTTAATACTGCCGCATAATCAACCTCTCCCTCGGCCACAGCCGAGGGGTTGACGTCGGCAGTCTTAGAGCTCTCTCCCGACATGGCGCACCTAACTCAGAGCCTGAGCTATCATCTCGGCGCACAGCTCGCCGTCAATGGCCGAGGAGACGATGCCACCAGCATATCCAGCACCCTCTCCGCAGGGATAAAGGCCTGGCATATTGACGCTCTCGAGCGTATCCTCGTCTCGAGAGATTCGGACGGGCGACGAGGTGCGGCTCTCCACGCCGACGACGAGCGCCTCGTTCGTGACAAAGCCGCTGGCATGCTTGTCAAAATCAGCGAACCCTTTGCGTAGCCGCTCACCAATGTTCTCCGGCAGCCAGAAATGCAGCGGTGAGGAGACGACACCAGGCACGTAAGAGCAGTCTGGCAAATCAAAAGATAGCCTGCCTCGCACGAAATCGGCGAGACCTTGCGCCGGAGCGACGACACCATGGCCACCATTAACGTAGGCAAGCCGCTCAAGTTCGGCTTGGTAATGAATGCCGCCGAGCACACCATCATTTGCAGACTCACCGATGTCCTCCGGCCTGACTTCGACAACGATTCCGCTATTGGCAAATGGCGAGCCACGGTGAGACGGCGACATTCCGTTCACTACTTGCAGGCCTGGCGACGTCATTGCCGGCACAATGAAACCGCCGGGACACATACAGAATGAGTAGACGCCTCGCCCCTCGACTTGCGTTACAAACGAATAGGAAGCGGCGGGCAGATATTCGCCACGGCCATCGGGCGAATGATATTGAATTTGATCAATCAACTCTTGCGGATGCTCCACTCGCACGCCCATTGCCCACGTCTTCTGCTCAAGGGCAATGCCCTGTTTCACAAGCATCTCGTAGATGTCTCGGGCGGAGTGACCTGTAGCCAATATGACGGCCTTGGCCTCAATGGCCTCACCGCTTGCAAGGCGAACTCCCGTAGCCCTTCGCCCGTCCGTCATAATCTCGACAACTTTCTTGCCGAAGAGGACTTCACCACCGTTGTCCACTATGGTCTCACGCATGGCCCGGATGACGTACGGCAGTTTGTCCGTCCCAATGTGCGGATGCGCGTCGACAAGGATGTCATGGCTTGCGCCGTGATGGCAGAAAACTTCTAAAATTTTTCTTACCGAGCCACGCTTTGTGCTTCGCGTGAACAGTTTACCATCGGAAAAAGTGCCGGCTCCGCCCTCTCCGAAGGCGTAGTTCGACTCGGGATCGAGACCCTCGTTCCTGTTGAGGAGAGCGAGATCTTTCTTTCGCTCGCTGACATCTTTACCACGCTCCAGCACTATAGGCTTAAGCCCCAGCTCAATGAGCCTGAGCGCGGCAAAAAGGCCACCAGGCCCCGCCCCGACAACGATTACCGGCATCGCGGAGGCCACATCTTTGTAACCGGGAAGGCTGAGGGCCTCCGGCCGTGGCTCCTCACCAATGAACACGTCGAAAGAGAGCGTGACAGACACCGAACGGTGGCGCGCATCGATTGAGCGGCGCATGAGCCTCATTGCCACAATGTCTCCGGCATCGACGTCTATTTGAGCCGCAGCCCTGTTTTTGCAAGTTACCTCATCGGCGGCCTCAGCCGGCGCAAGGTTAAGTGTTACCTGTTTTATCATAAAATATCATTTCCGTCGCCGAGGAAAGAGCGCAGCTCAATTATCTTGTCTCGGCGATCGATGGAATAACTGTCAGAAGAGGCGTCCACCATCAGGAAGAGCGCAAGCGAGCGCCGTGCCACATCGCACTGCAACCCGAATTGCAGCTCGGACACCTTGAAGTCGGCGTATAGAAGAAGAGCAAGAAGCTCGAGCCTCTGCTCCATCTCATCTTTCGGGATTTCGGAGGGCGACACACCTGTGCCGTTCGCCACCCAATTGGCGACTTGGTCTATCAGATCCGCCCTCGACGCACTTCGGAAAAAATCGGCATTTGCCCCGAACTCGGTGTAGAGGGCCTCGACGTCTCGCCTTTTCTCAATCTCGCCCCCGTCCCTTATGAGGACCCGGGTTATGGCTGAGAACAGATCTTGTATGAGTTTTAGCAGATAGTCGCGCCTCAGCATAAACGAAACAAAACTTATTCCCGCACAGTGACTTTGCGGGACATCTCGTGGATTACGCGGAACTTGTCAACCGCCGCTATTCGGTAGGCGTATCTCTGCCTACGCCCCTTAGAGAGTGGGATAAATACGCAAGGACGGTCGACAATGCTGAAGATGGTCTCGTTGGATCCCAAATTGTCGGCAT
>CAKVCS010000241.1 GCA_934725785.1 uncultured Bacteroidales bacterium
GTTGTATATGGTTAGGAGTAGCGAGTCTTCACTTCCATTGTAAATGCTGTTGTATTTCGTCGCAATCCATTTAACGTACTTCATGGTGGTAAATCCAAGTTTCTGCAACTGATTTTGATGTGCTTTATCAATGTGCTTGATATAGTTTTTCGTCAGTATGATTTTCCCGGGCTCAACACCCACATGTTTTGCAACGTCTTCAGTTATCTCGCCGACCTCTATACTGGGATTTTTATAATCGCTTTTACCTTCGTCTGCTATTCGGCGAGCTCCAGAAAGTGTATATGCCATTATAATGCTTGTTTTTAAAGCCCAAGGCGGCGTTTTTGTGCCGCCTTGGGGGAAGCGTCTTACTCAAAGGTCACGGTGAGGGGGTACGACTTAGACTGGTTAGTCACATTGCTCATATAGCAATATACTTCAGCCATCGAGTAGGCATCCTTTACTTCTTGCGGCCAAGAGGTGGGCATCGCGCCACCGCGGCTGAGGAAGTCTTCCTCAACACTGAAACTCGACGTGATGTCAAACCCTGAGGGGTTTAGGATGGTCTTAATCTTGTAGGGTGAGATTATGACCATCCGGGAGTCCTTCCCATACCCGGAGAACTTGAGCGCCGCGGACTTGCTCCTCGTCAGGACGCAAGCCGGAGGCTCGGCGAAGACGCCATTGTCCGTCCCATTGTAATAGTCCATAACGGCATGCGTCCACGTTGGCGTGTTCTTGCTCCATGCAAAATATAGGGGGCGGACTCCGTAGCAGGTGAGAGTGTTACTGCTTATGGTCTTGCCAAGGTAATCGGCGGCATCTTCATTTTCGCTTTCAGTTGTGCAGACGCCCGTCGCAACAATGGTGGTAGTTGATGACATCGCAACAGGTATGTCATCCTCGCCATTGATTAAGTCCACGGAGCCAGTATAGTAATCTTTGCCGTTGACCTTGAGGGCATATTTGTCTGGCTGAAGCGCAACGTCACCCTCCTCCACCTTGATTACGAGTCCCCACGCTTCGTCGCAACCTAATTTGAATATTTTGCCGTTTAGGCTGGTGGATCCAAGCGAGATTTTGGGCGCTTGGAACGGGAACAGCACCTTTTTCAGGATGTCCTTGAGCTTCCACCCCCTGATGTTTGTGCCTGCTGTTAAGCCGCCATGAGTGGTGGTCAACTTGTAGTCCTTGTCATCGAGAAAGTAGTCGTCCGTGTCAATGTCTGCGGACACCTTGCTTTCCAACTCCTCTATCTTTTTCTCAATCTCGGTGCTGTCGAACTTGTCCCCGCTCACCTCCACCCACGCGTGGCCAGGCTCGTCCCACGCCATGAGCTTCTTCTCGTCTTGCACCCATACGAGCAGCCCGTTTGCGCGCCTGATGTCGGGTATGGCGTCAAGCTCCGCCGCGTCTTTCACTATCGAGCGGCTGTCGAGCAGTGACTTAGCGCCAAGGTCGAAGCCGCAGTTCATGGCAATGTTCTTGCCGAATTGGTTGATTGTCTCTGCCATAGTTGTCGTTTGGTTATTGGTTATTGTATGGTTGTCGTTTTTGCCTTATCTCCCGCTGTGGCCTCCAGCTCCGCCACCCTGTTCTCCAGAGCCTCAATGCGCTCCTGTAGTTTCTTTACGGCGTGAACGGCGAGCAGCCCGAACCGCGAGTAGTCCACGCCCAGGAAGCCGTCTCCCACATCGTCCACCATCTCGGGGAACTTCTCCCGCACGTCTTGCGCAATGACGCCGATCTGTCGCATAGCCCCCTCCTCGTCGGTCTTCATCCTTTTTCAGCTTAGCGTGGTGAACGTGTACGTCACCGGGTAGTCCGCCAGCTGGCTGTTCGGCTCGCTGTAGTAGATGGTGTAGGGTATAGTCTTGCCGTCGAGGCACTTGACGCTCACTGTCGTCTTGCCGAATGATTGGGTTATGTCGAACGAGGAGGGGTTCAGAGCCTTGGTCATGGAGCCGGGCGTGGCGAAGACGATGCGCTTGTTGTCGAACTTCGGGTAGGCGCACTTCCACGTCCCGCCAGCGTGCACTTGGCGCGTAAGCCCGCTTACCGAGGTGGGAATGTCCGCCATGAGGCCGTAGTAGACAGGCCGGAAGAACGAGAACTTGATGGAAGCCTCCGCCGTCAGTCCGTTAGAGTCGGTCGCCACTATGCGGTACGTCTCCGTACCAGTTATCGTCTCGGCAAACGACACCCGCCCGCCGCCTGGCGTTGCCGTGTCGGTCGCCCTGAGCGTCTGGCCAGCGTATAGCTCCACCTTGGCGATGTCCCCCGTGCCTTTCGTCACGTTGGCGGCTATGGTGTTGTCGAGGCGGCTGCCCGTCTCGTACACCCCGGCCTTGAACGGCGTGCCGTCCACTGTCACCTTGGGCGGCTGCGCCTTGTGGAGGATGCGGTCTATCACTTTGCACACCGGCTCATGGTCGAACGTGGCTCCGGCCGGGATGCCGCCGTGCGCCTCGGTGGTGGGCTCGTCGCTTGTGTAG
>CAKVCS010000242.1 GCA_934725785.1 uncultured Bacteroidales bacterium
CGTCCGGACCCTGTCGCCATCCATATAGAAGATGTCGTTGTGCGAAGAGCCGCGCAAAGCCGCCCCCGCGAAGCCAGAGCCGTATTCAAACCCCTTCACTGCACCGATGGACAACATGGCATGGGCCAGCAAAGCCTGAAGTTTGTCGAAACATGGCTCGCCGAGTCCGACAGGCGCACCTTTTATCACACACGTGACAACGCCGCCGACAGAGTCTTTCTCGGATTTCACTTTCGAGATCAGCTCTATCATACGATTCGCAGTGTCAGCGTCAGGACAGCGTACGACATTTTTCTCAGTCTCGCTCAAGTCCAATTCTGAATATCGCCTATCAAGCGCCACATTCCCAATTTGGCTTGTGTATGCCGAGACGGAAACACCTTCGCGCCTCAACACCAGCTTGGCGAGCGCACCACCGACCACGCGAGAGATGGTCTCACGCGCCGAGCTGCGTCCGCCGCCCCGGTAGTCGCGCACCCCGTACTTCGAGTAGTAGGTATAATCTGCGTGCGACGGGCGGAAGGTGTCGGCAATGTTTTCATAGTCCTGCGAATGCTGGTTTGTATTCTCTACAAAGAATCCGATAGGCGTTCCGGTGGATACGCCACGAAAGACCCCGCTGAGAATCTTCACCTTGTCCTTTTCATCGCGTGACGTCGTTATGTTGGACTGCCCTGGCCGACGCCTGTCAAGTTCCGCTTGAATGTAAGCCTCGTCAATAGCTATGCCAGACGGCATGCCATCAACGACACCGCCGACCGCAACTCCGTGCGATTCGCCAAATGTCGTGAGTCTGAAAATATTTCCGAATGAGTTCATTGCTATGTTCGGTGATAATTAAGCACAGAATGACAGCAAGCCGCGCTTAGTGGCACCCGCAAGAGCCGCCACACCCGCAGCCGCCATCGTCGTCGCCACACCCGCAGCCGCCCTCGTCTCCGTCGTCGCAAGACCCGCAACCACCGTGACATCCACCGTCATCGCCGCTATGGCAACCGCCACCGCAACCGCCGCTACAGCCTCCGCTACAGCCATGGCTCTGACCGAGCAGCTCGTCTACAGTAGCATCGCGGACCTCCAATACGGAGCCGGAGAAGAACAAAGACTCACCGGCCAACGGATGGTTGAAGTCCAGCTTAACGACATCATCACCCACGCTGAGCACCGTTCCTATGATGTGCCGCCCCTCATCGTTGAGCATAGGCACTCTTGCGCCAAGTTGAAGCAGCTCCTCGCGTAGATGCCCGTCGGGAGTCACAAATATGTTTTTGGGCACGTCTACCACAGCCTCCGGAAACCTCGGGCCGTAAGCCTCATCGGGAGTGAGGGATAAGCAGAAGGAGTCGCCTGCCCGGAGGTTCTCTATGCCTTTCTCGAACGCCGGCAACATGCGCCCCGCCCCGAAGACGAAAGAGAGTGGCTTTTCTGCGTCGCACTTCTCTACCGTAGGGCCATCGTGGCTGTCGGTGTGAAGCTCGTAGGTGAGCGACACGAAAGTATTCTTGGAAATGTTCATAAAAACGATTGTTGTCTATTTATATTGTTTTGAATGTCAGTTAATCCAGTTCACATAGCTGTAAACCAAGTCTGTGGATACGGTATCACCATACGCGTCAATCCGCCTGATGTTCACTATGACGCGCTCACGCGTTGTGTCCCTCAAGCAGTTAATCGGGGCGCTTATCCGGCGGACCACCATCTGGGCCGAGTCTCTTTTCGCCCGGCAGAGGCGCAGCCAAACTTTGACGGAGTCGGTGCCGAGCGTTGTGGTGTCGGCAAAGAAACCGAAAAAGTCGTCCGCGCCACCATTTACGCCAGGGTAATAGCACGTGGCGTCGAGGATATTGTTACGACGCCAATCTCTCGTTATGTGTATGTTGTGCGCAAAGAAGCCCTCCCGGCTGCTGGCCGTGCGCATCGTGTCGGCGGATGACTGAGCCACGCTGTCCAAAAGCAATATCGGCTGCCTTATATCGGAAGACAGCTCACTTGGCGTGAAATCATAGACCGAGCCGTCCGCCCCCTCCGTCATAAGTTCGCCAGAGCCGGAAAAGTAAACCCTGCACGAGTCTCGCAGCCCGCCTCGCAAGGCGGCGTTGGAGATTATCAATGTGTTGCTATAGTAATGGATTGCGAAAACCGAGTCGTTAAGCTCCACCGAGCCTATTCCACTGGCATTGTATTTGGAATTAGAGTCTCCGCATGCCACCAGCGCGGCGACAGACGTCAAGACAACGGTAAGTCGCTTCATTTTATCAGTCCAACAAGTGAATATCGTAGCGCAAAATGACGCGCCCATGAATCTTGCGGTCGTCCCCCCTGACCCCGAAGGCCTTTTCCGGGATGAGGATGGCCGTGGCCTCAGCCCCGCGGTGACGCAGGCTCAGCAAGGCCTCATCAAGCCCCTGGCATACATTCCGTTTGCCCACTATGATGGACAGCCTGCCATCGGAAGCGGACGAGTATATGG
>CAKVCS010000243.1 GCA_934725785.1 uncultured Bacteroidales bacterium
GATTATCAACGCGCTGCTCCCGGAGAGGATCATTGTGTGGGGCAACAAGGCCTACGAGGCGATGCCTGGCAAAGGATGGAGGGCCGGGGCGGACTACTACTCGGGGAGCTACACTCTTGGCGGCGGCCACGAGGCACGCTGCATACGCATGATACACCCGAGCCGCGCGGCAACGGAAGAGTGGCGGGAGAGACTGCGGGACTTTATGAGTTAGCGGAGCATTATGATAGGGCTGCAAGAGAAGAGCCGGCGGACGTTGGGGCTGACAAGGCTTGCGGCGACGACGTCGGCATCCGCGCCCTCGAGGGGCTTGAAACAGCAGCAAGGAGCTACGATGATGTAAGAAGCCTCGCCATCGGCCGGCTCGCACAGATAGGCGCAGACACCGTCGGCCCCCTCACGGAAGACGCGGCGGGACATCTTGACCATATCGCTAAGATTGAAAACGCCGAACCCGACCACGCGGCCTGGCAAAGAAGCCCAGTCGCCACGCATCCGCTCCGCGAGCAAGACCGCGAGACGGCACAACCGCTCCCTCACCCCTTCGCCAGCCTCACTGAACAGCCGTTCTCCATATTTGCTCTCAAAATCGCACAACACGTGCGACAGGCTGCGAAGCCTATCGCCAATAGTCATCTCAACGCTCTCGGGTGGGCACAACATCTCTCTTATCAATTACTCGTTGACCCTAATTTGCGACCTTATTTCGAAATTTTATGACGAAATTCGCCACCCGAGACCATCTTTACGTCCAATCCGCGAGGGGAACGCCGACTTCACCACAACACCCCCGCGAGAAAATAAGCACAGCCTTGCCGCAGAAGCGCATCGCGCAAAGGGAAAACGCACCCATAAAGGGCGACAGAAGGCTGCTGACGCCACATAAGGAATCCACTCCCCATGGCACGCGGCAAAGCTGCCGGCAAACGGAGCGACGGGTTCGCGACGTGCCGTTGCGACACATTGCGGACCCGCCACTTGCGCGATGAGCTTTGCTGTTTTTTTATGCCAAATATGGTTTGACGAACATCATCCGCCGAGCTATACCCTTAATCTGCGCCTCGGTGAGAAGGCTCTTTATTGAGCCATAGAGCTGCTCAACTTGCTGATAAAGCGACGTGTAGTATGACTCCGGGACCGACGAGTCGGCGCAGTGCCCGCATACGAAACGATTAAGCTTATGGAGCATACCCTTGATTTCCTTAACGACAAGCCGAACGCCGGCCTTGGCCGTCTTGTCCTCATCTCGCTCAATGAATGATAAACGTCGAGGCTCGGACTTAGGCGCAGAGCCTACGAAAGGTCTTGACGTGACATGCCAACACATACATACGCTGCAAAAGTAGGATCGTTTGGGCGCATGGCCGCTACTTGCGCAAATCTCATCGTCATTACAGAGCATGAAGCGCTCAGCCTCTTTCTCCGTCTTAAATTGAATTTTGGGTCTGCCGCACTGGGGGCAGTACACGCGGTTTTTATTAGGTTTCATAATCTATAAAAATTGGTATTACTTTCGTGATAGGGCTGTTGAGATGAAGTCAGTTTAAGTCATTTAGGGCAGGCCTCCACTCTCCTGCGCAAAAACGAGAATTGCTTAGGGCTTAATGAATTGTCAGTTCTTCTTAATGAAGTCGACGAGGTCTTTCCACTTGAGCAAATGCGTGGCACTCTCGTCACGGACCCAGAGGTCGGTGCCGCGGAGTAGGACTATCCCACCACTCCACTTGGCGACGCTTACGCAACAGAAGAGCTCGCCATCGTCCGTCTTGAACCACTCGAAAGAGATTGACGACATGAACTCGTAGCTGTCGCTCAACTGCTTGACCCTGTTCTTAAAATCGGACTCGAAGAGCTCGCGCGTCTGGAACTTGCAATTGACGACCAGCTCATCGGCCAAATCGACGACCTCACCTTTACTGTTCACGCCGACGTAAACTTTTCCGGCCACATGGCTGTTGGCGAAGCCGGCAAGCTCGCTGACAATCTCATAAAACTGGTCGCGCACCGCCTTAGCCGGGTTTGCGTGGTGGAAGAAGCTGCTCTTATACTCAACCGACCCGCTCTCCTGCATGCCTGGGACGACATAGCCGAGAGCCTCGTGGAGGGCCTTGAGCAGCTCCGCCTCATCGGCGGGAGTGGCCAAGAGCCTAAGGATACGCGCCTGGGTCTCGTTGTCTATCTGGCCGTTGCCAACACGGGCGACATACTCCGCCTTGCACTCATTGAGAGACCGCTTGGTGGCATAGGGCTTAGCTGAACTGTACCAGCTGTCTATGTTGACGGATACCGCCTTCGGTTTGTACTCCTTCAGCCCATTAGGCATCTTGGGGTAGACAGGCGAAGGGAAAGACTTGCCGCTATCCTCATCAAAGAGCAAGTCAACAACGGAATCGGCCTTAAGGTGGCCTGACTGGGGGTCTACAAGGTCGGCCGGGAAGACTACGAAATCATCAAGGCACCAGCAC
>CAKVCS010000244.1 GCA_934725785.1 uncultured Bacteroidales bacterium
GCGCCCGCATCGGGCAGGCACTGCTGCGCCGCAGCCAGCAGCAGCCGGGCAACACCGCGCTGCGCCGTCAGCGGATAGAAGGATATGAAAATCACGCTGAGGATTGTGCCTATGGCAGGCAACAGGCTAAGGCACATCTTGATTCCGTCAATCGTCTCGGGCGTCTGCGCCATGTTGGCCTGGAAGCCGAACGCCGCGAGAAGCCACATTGACACGCCCGAGCCGATTGTCCAGCCGAGCTTTTGGCTCATGCTCGATGAAGAGAAGATTAGCCCGGTGGCGCGGTTGCCCGTGGTGAGCTCATTATAATCGGCGCAGTCGGCATACATGCTCCAGAGAAGCGGGAATATGGCGCCAGCGCATATGGATATGAGCAATTGGAAAAGGAAGATGAGGCCAAGCTGGTCGGCCTCGAACCAATAGAATATCACACTGAGGACGGAAGCGATAAACATAGCCCCGAGATATGTGTTCTTCTTGCCAATGAGGTTGCTTACCGGGCCAGCGGCAACCACGCCAATGATGTTGGCCAGCTGGCCAAGCCCGAGATAAATGGCACTGAGCTTGAACGCAGTGAAGACTGGATGACCGAAAATGGTTATCTCATTTACGGCATAGCCGAATATTGAGGCATCTTTCAGGTTGTCCTCCATCACGAAATACTTGAAATAGTAGACCGTGGCGCCATCGCGGACCGAATTGAAGATGAGGGCGGCAATGCCCGCGCCGAGCAGTATCCACCAAGGGCGGTTGTGCATCAAGTCCTTAAAGTCATCCTTGACGCTCGTATGCTCAACATTAATCGGCTTTATCCGCTCACGCGTGAGGAGGAAGCAGAGGAGGAACAGCACGACGCACACCGCCGCGAAAGCCCCGGCAGCCAGCGTCCACGCCGTCTGCTGACTCTCTACGGGCTGATCCGCTTTGCCGCCAAACGACTCCACTACAGTCATGAAGAAGAACAAGGCCGCGAAGCTGCCGAGATAAGCGAACGACATTCGGAATGTGGAGAGCACGTTACGGTCGGCCGGGTCGGGACTCATGACGCCGAGAAGCGACGCATAAGGCACATTGATGGCGGAGTAGACAACCATCATCAGCGCATACGTGACAAACGCGTACACGATTTTCGCCGTGCCGCCAAGATCGGGCGTGTAGAAAGTAAGCACGCCGAGCACACCGAACGGAACGGCCAGCCACAGGAGGAACGGCCTGAACTTACCCCATTTAGTCTCAGTCCTATCCGCCACAATGCCGACCACGGGGTCGACAAACGTATCCCAGATACGCGTGACGAAAAACATGGTGCCGACAACCGCGGCGCCGATGCCGAAGACATCGGTATAGAACACCGCAAGGTAGGCGCCGAAAAGCTTCCAGAACATGGAGGAGGCCATGTCTCCGAAGCCGTAACCTATCTTCTCGTAAAATTTAACCACTTGATGACTAACCTTAAGTTGTGTACAACATGAGAGGCGAAACGAGGCTTGCGCCTCCCGCCAATACAGAAAATCCACACGTGGAGGCGGAGCCGGCTATCATCGGTCGGCCCCCGCCCCTCCATGGCCTAAAAGGCGAACTCGTCCTTGATAAATTCTGTCACCTCATCGGCAATCTCAGCGTGTTCCGCCATGTTCGGATGGTCAGCACCGCCCGCATTGAAGCTCCGCTCAAAGATATGGAACGGAACTTTGCCGCTCTTGCCGGCATATCCCTGCGCCTCGGCCTCCGCCGCAATGGCGGGCAACAGGTTCTTGAAGAATGCGCGCAGCGTGTCATTGGCCATCGGGCTCGAGAGCAGAGCGATGTCTGCCGCCGGGTTCTTCTCGTGCAGAACCCTTATGAAGTCGACGTAGGCCGAGGCGAACTTCGTGGAGTCTTGCACCCCGTCGTTCTGCCCGAGCGCAGAGATGACAAGGTCGGGGTTGAAAGAGAAATCGTAGTCAATCTCGTTGTCGACGAGGTCCACCTTGCCGTAGGTCTGTGGCAGGACATACTTATGCTCGCAGCAGCTGTGCATAAGCCCAATGCCCGACACGCTGGCCAGGCTCCACTGTGCGGAAAGATTGCGCGCAGTGCGCGGCCCATAGGCGAAATATGCCCTATGGTGGTCATACCACAGCCCCTCGCCGAACGGCATGACGCCGTCGTACATCTCCATGCCGCTCGTGATGGAGTTGCCAATGAACTCTATGCGGTGCGCAGTGGCCGGCTGCCACTTCTCGAGACAGCAAGCCGTGACGGCGAGCACCTGCGTATAGCCCATGCCGCACTCGGTATCCCTGCATACAAGCACCGTGTGTCTGCCCGCCGCGAGACTGTCGGCCACTTGCATGACGTGGCAGAGAGTATCGGAGACGAGCGGAAGCTGCGTCTTGCCTATGGTAAGACGGTTGAGGGCGGCGCCGGTGGCCACGCGAGCCACGGACTCGCCGTCTACGACGACCTCCAGGTAGTTATAGC
>CAKVCS010000245.1 GCA_934725785.1 uncultured Bacteroidales bacterium
GACCCTCGAGGGGGGTCAGGCCCATGCTCGTGTCGACGCACTTGCCGTCGACGATGGCGGATATGGAGCCGCCGTTGCCGATGTGGCAAGTGATAATCTTCTTGCCAACGGGGCTTACGCCGAGATACTCGCACACGCGGCGGGAGACGTACTTGTGGCTTGTGCCGTGGAAGCCGTATCGGCGGATGCCATACTTCTCGTAGAGCTCATATGGCAGCGGGTACATATATGCGTAGGCTGGCATCGTCTGGTGGAATGCCGTGTCGAACACGCCCACCTGAGGAATGTCGGGCAGCAGGGCCTTGACTGCGTTCACGCCCTTGAGGTTGGCAGGGTTGTGGAGCGGGCCCATGTCTGAGCAGGACTCGAATATGTCGAGAACCTCTTTTGTCAGGATGGAGCTCTTCGTTATCTTGTCGCCGCCATGGAGCATGCGGTGGCCCACAGCGTCAAGCTCGTTGAGGCTCTTGAGGACGCCCGTCTTGGGGTCGGTGAGCTTAGAGAAGATGACCTCGACACCCTTGGTGTGCTCGGGTATGTCAATCTCCTCAATCTTCTTCTCGCCGCCGGGCAGTGAGAACTTGATGAACGAGCCGGCCATGCCGATTTTCTCAATGCCGCCGTTGGCCACTACTTTCTTGGAGGTCATCTCGAACAGCTTGTACTTTATTGACGAGCTGCCGCAGTTGAGGACCAGGATATTCTTCATGATGATTCTTTATTTCCCCGCCGGCGCTGCCGCCCTGCGGGGTGTTACTATAAAAAGGCAAGCGGCAACCCCTTGGTGCAAACCGCCTGGTTGCCACTTGCCGTGTCTGATTTGCTTGTTTACTTGTCCTGCGCCTGATTTGCCGTTATGGCTATCATCTTGACGATGTCGGAAACCGAGCATCCGCGCGAGAGGTCGTTGACAGGCTTGGCTATGCCTTGGAGGACGGGGCCGATGGCCTCTGCGCCGCCGAGCCTCTGGACGAGCTTGTAGGCGATGTTGCCGACCTCGAGCGAGGGGAAGATGAGGACGTTGGCGTGGCCGGCAATGGTGCTGCCCGGGGCTTTCTTTTCTCCTACTGAGGGGACGAGGGCGGCGTCGGCCTGGAGCTCGCCGTCAATCTGCATGTCGGGGGCCATCTCCTTGGCCAGCCTGGTGGCCTCGATGACTTTGTCTACCACCTCGGCCTTGGCGCTGCCCTTGGTCGAGAAGCTGAGCATGGCTATGCGGGGTTCGAAGCCGCCAAGCACGCGCGCCGTCTTGCCGGTGGCCACGGCGATCTCGGCCAGCTGGGGGGCGGAGACTACGGGGTTCACGGCGCAGTCGGCGAACACCATCACGCCGTTCTCGCCATACTCATTGGTCTGGAGGAACATCAGGAACGCGCCGCTCACCACGCTGATGCCGGGCTTCGTCTTGATAATCTGGAACGCGGGGCGGAGCACGTTGCCCGTCGAGTTGTCCGCGCCGCTCACCTCGCCGTCCGCGTCGCCGGCCTTGATCATCAGGCAGCCCAGGTAGAGGGGGTTCTCGGCAAGCTTCTCGGCCTGCTCCATCGTCATGCCCTTGTTCTTGCGAAGCTCGTAGAGCAGGGTGGCGTACTCGCCCTTCTTGGCGTTGCTCTTCGGGTCTACGATGGTCGCCTTGTCAAGATTCTTGAGCCCGAGCTTGGCGGCGTTGGCCTTGACGTTGGCCTCGCTGTCTATGAGGATGATGTCGGCAAAACCCTCTGCCAAGACTTGGTCGGCTGCGCAGAGCGTGCGCTCCTCGTAACCTTCGGGGAGAACGATGCGCTGCTTGTTCTTCGCAGCCTTCTCTTTCAGATTTTCAATGAAACCCATGGTTAGTATGTTTAATTTTCTTTTTTGTCCTCATTGTGCCGCGCGCCTGCCGTGGCGGTTGCCACGCCCTCCGCACGCTCGCTCTCTTACGGGGCGCGCCCCGCTTTGTTTCGCTCGGCAAAGTTAAAACAATCGTTTGCGCAAAACAAATTTACGTCTCCGCATTTTAGCCTTTTTGTTAAGAATTAGAAATAAGGCTGGCCGACATCCATCCTCGCTTTCGGCGCGGCGGCATGACCCAAGCGGCTATGGGTGGGGGCTCGCGGGGCGGCTTGTTGCCGAAATTATATTTTTCATTTAATTTTAAAGTCTGGTAACATCGCGCGCCCTGTGTCTGCCATCCGTTGAGTAATGGCATATCCCGCTGTGTGATTATCCTATTAGCTATAGTACATTTCATTGATATCGTTGACGACATGGAAAACCAAATAAGCCACGCCTCCACTCATAACACCAATATCTTCACAAACAGGGACGGGAACACGCTCATCGAGGAGTTCAATGGCTTGATTAGCAACAACCAGCAAATCAAGAATCTCGATGCCGTGGTCGGTTTCCTCCGCGCCTCCGGCTATTTCGCCCTCCGCCCGCTCCTGGACAGCATAAGTAGGGTGAGG
>CAKVCS010000246.1 GCA_934725785.1 uncultured Bacteroidales bacterium
GGCATATACAACTCGCTGAGCCACGAGCTCTCTATCGAGGAAGCTGTTGGCAAGGGAGAGTACAAAGAGGTTGACTATGACGTCTATCTTCTTGACTATGCTTCGAAAGGCGACAAGATGGCAACTATGCGCTTCGGAAATGGCAAGGCTGCGGCCACGGCATACTGGATGGTCTACTACAACAATCTCGGCACTTTCGACTATATGATGGATGCAACCATTGTTCGCAAGTAATACTTGGCCCATGCGCTTAGCATCCAAGCACAGACATGGGCGCTGAGCGTTGGACACGCTGAGAAAAAAGAGTGAGGTCGTCTGCCGTTTAGTTCGGCGGCGACCTCTTTTGCTACATTATTAACAAAACAACGAGTCTTTGAGAATGAACAGGCTACTCCTCCTAAGCCTCGCTCTCCTTTCGGCAACAGGCACAGCCATTGCCGCGAGAGTGACGCCCTCGCAGGCCTCCGCCTACGCGGCGGCCTATCTCCGCAACATCATTAAGACAGACGCCAAGCCCGCCACGGTCGCGCCAATAGTGTTTGGCGAGGCCTCGCCGCTCTACGTCGTAAACCTCGTCCCGCAAGGGTGGGTCATCATCGCGGCCGACGACGTCATAGCCCCCGTGGTGGGCTACTCGGAGTCCGGCTTCATTCGCGCCGACTCCATAGACCCGAATTTCAAGGCCTACCTCGGGCATTTTGCCGACGACGTGGCGGTACGCTCGGAACGTGGAGACGACAGCTCGCCGGCTTGGGCCACGGACACGATAGCCTCCACCAACAAGGCGGCCTCGGCCGTCGCACCACTCGTAAAGGTGGAGTGGAACCAGAGCGGGAAGTACCGCCAGTACTGCCCATCGAGCAGCTCGGCGGGCGACGCAATTGTGGGGTGCGTGGCCGTAGGCATGGGGCAGGCGATGGCGGTATACCGCAAGCCCGCCCGCCCTCGCGGCTTCAAGCAATACAAGAGTGAGAACTATGGCGTGCTCTCAGTGGACTATGACAGCGAGGCCCCTTACAACTGGAGTGAGATTATCAACGCGCAGAGCTCGGAATCCGACGGCAAAGAGTGCGCGAGGCTGCTGTATCACCTCGGTGTCTCGGTCGAGATGAGCTACTCGGGAAACGGGTCGGGCGTGACGTACATGGGCGTCGTGCCTTACGCCCTCAAGACCTATTTCGGATACTCGAACAAAGTGACCAACGTGGGCAAGGACAAGTACTCCGATGCGGAATGGTCCGCCTTGCTCAAGAACGAGCTCAGCGCGGGGAGGCCTCTAATCTACGCCGGCTACAGCACGTCGGGCGGGCACTGCTTTAACATCGACGGGTACAACGAGGCGGGCCTCTTCCACTTCAACTTTGGCTGGGGAGGCAATGGCAATGGCTATTTCGCCATCTCGGCCCACGAGTACAACAGCGGCGAGAGGTGCGCCATAAACTTCGCCCCCGCCACTGGCGAGCCGTCGGCCATAGTGCTCAGCAACTCGTCGGTAGCCAAAGGCTCGCCCACCGGCTCGGTTGTGGCGACACTCTCTGCGGAGACCGACATGGACGGCTGCCAATTCATCTTCGCGACATCGGGCGTCGAGAACCCGGTCACGGGCGTGGTGTCCGAGCCTGCATTCTCGGTCGATGGAGACAAGCTGGTCACCAATGACGTTTTCGCAGAAAAGTATGGCGCAGACAGCAAAGCGAAGGTAACATCGGTCAACATAACGGCCACGAATGTGGAGACTCTCGCCACGCTCACACAGAAAGTGAGCATAACGCTGAGCGCCTCCGCGGCTCTGAGCGCGACCGCCGAAGAGGGGGCAAGCGTCATTGTCTCGGACGGCGCGGTGGTCATAACAACCCTTGGCGAGGCGATATGCGCGACCCTCGTCTCGACGGACGGCAAGACATTGGGGCGCGCGAGCATCGCCCCATACGGGTCTCACAGCTTCGCCTCGCTGCCGCGTGGCCTCTATGCACTCACGCTCAGCCGCGGCGGCAATTCAAGCACCCGCCTGATAATTGTGAAGTAGGGGCTGGCTGACAATTGGCCAGAACCAGAAATACAAATCAAAGCCATGCACAGGATTATTGCTCTTCTCATAGCTCTCAGCGCCGGGCTGTCGCTTCAAGCTCAAACGTACACCCCGACAACGATGTGGCCATATCTATATGGCGAGTTCACCCCTGGCGTCGCATATCACTCGGGCGGCAGGGCGGACAGCCTCATGCTCAACGTTCACCTGCTCCATGGAGACCTTCACCGGCTTGACAGGGAGGCCATATCCTCGGTATCGGGGGAGGTGGACAGCGTCAGGATCGGCGGGCGGCTCTTCGTGAGCGCGGATGGCGGCCTCGCCCAGGTCCTGGCCAGGCGTGGGCGCGCGGCCGTGGTCAAGAGGGTGCGCGGGGACTTCAACAAACTGATGTCCGGCACAGGGGCTTACGGG
>CAKVCS010000247.1 GCA_934725785.1 uncultured Bacteroidales bacterium
CGTGGATGGCGGCGCGCTCGGCAAGTTCGTCGACGTGGGCGGGGTGGCCTATAAGGTCGTCGGCGTCATGAAAGACGAGAATCAGGGCATGCAGCACGAGGTGGCCATTCCGTTCACGACCCTGCAGCTCATATACGACAAGGGCAGTTATCTCAACAACTACGCCTTCACCACGAAAGGGCTCGACACAAAAGAGGCCAACGAGGCGTTTGAGGACGAGTTGCGCAAGGCTCTCGGGGCGAGGCACCGCTTCGCCGCCGACGACGACGGGGCCGTGTGGATGTGGAATCGCATGACGCAGTACCTGCAGTCGTCCGACGCCATGAACATGCTTAGCGTCGCGATATGGGTCATAGGCGTGTTCACGCTCCTCAGCGGCATTGTCGGTGTGTCCAACATCATGCTTATAACAGTCAAGGAGCGAACACGCGAGTTTGGCATCCGCAAGGCTCTCGGGGCCAAGCCTCGCTCCATACTCGCCCTCGTCTTGGCCGAGAGCG
This sequence comes from uncultured Bacteroidales bacterium, assembly GCA_934725785.1. GTDB lineage: Bacteria > Bacteroidota > Bacteroidia > Bacteroidales > Marinilabiliaceae > W3P20-009. The sequence continues at coordinate 501 of CAKVCS010000247.1, forward strand.
TGGCCATAACCACCTTTTTCGGCTACATAGGGATGGTGGCGGGAATAGGGGCCACGGAACTCGCCAACAGCGTGCTCGGCCAGGGGACGATGGACAACGGCATGTGGTCCACCACCGTCTTCGCCAACCCCACGGTCGACCTGTCCACGGCCATCCAGGCCACGCTGACCCTCATTGTGGCCGGCACGATAGCCGGGTTCATACCGGCGCGCAAGGCCGTCAAGATTCGTCCCATTGAGGCTCTGAGAGCCGATTAATAAAAGAATAAGATGAGAATAGACAGGGATTCGGTCGAGGAGATTATCGCCACGCTGATGCGCAACAAGTCGCGCAGCCTGCTCACGGCTTTCGGCGTGTTCTGGGGCATTTTCATGCTGGTGAGCCTCGTGGGTGGTGGCAACGGCTTGCAAGACCTTATGAAAAATAACTTTGACGGGTTCGCCACCAACTCCTGCTTCATATGCTCCAACAAGACGGGCGAGGCCTATAAAGGCTTCCGAAAGGGCAGGTACTGGCGTCTCGAGAACTCGGACCTCGACAGGCTCCGCAAGGGGGTCGACGGCATAGACGTCATCACGGCGACCATAGCGGACTGGGGCAAGACGGCCGTCCATGCCGACAAGAAGTACTCTTGCGCCGTCAAGGGGCTCTACCCCGACTATGACTCCATTGAGAAGCAGAACCTCTTGTTCGGAAGGTTCTTCAACGAGGTCGACATCCGCGACCGCAGGAAGGTGTGCGTGCTTGGCAAGCGTGTTTACGAGGCGCTCTACAACAGGGGAGAGGACCCGTGCGGCACATTGGTCAGGGTGGACGGCATCTACTACAGGGTCGTCGGGGTGGTGTCTACCGCGGGCAATATCAATATTCAGGGCAACGGGTCGGAGCAGGTCATGCTGCCGTTCTCTGTCTATCAGGCCACGTATAACTATGGTAATTACCTCGACGTCATCAACCTGACGCTCAAGCCCGGCTATAAGGTAGCGGACCTCAAGCCGCAGATGGAGGCCATTCTCAAGGCGGCGCACACCATCGCGCCTACCGACAAGCAGGCAGTCTGGCTCCTCGACGCCGAGGCCATGTTCTCCATGGTCGACAATCTGTTCATCGGCATCAAGGCTCTTGTCTTCCTCGTCGGGCTGGGCACTCTCCTGGCCGGCATCATCGGTGTGTCGAACATCATGATGGTCACTGTCAAGGAGCGGACGGTCGAGATTGGCATCCGCCGCGCCATAGGTGCGCAGCCGCGCGACGTCATGCAGCAGATTCTTGCGGAGAGCGTGGTGCTGACGTTTGTGGCGGGCATGTTCGGGATATGCGCCGGCGTGGGGCTGCTCTCCGTCTTCGAGCAGCTCACCGTGTCAGACGCGGGGCGCGTATTCGCGTTCCAGGTCTCGTTCGGGGCCGCGATGGGTATGCTGGCACTCATCATAATACTTGGCGTGGTCGCGGGGCTCGCTCCTGCCTATAGGGCCATGTCCATCAAGCCCGTAGACGCCATGCGCGATGAGTAGCCGTGGTCGCGTGGCAAGGTTGTAAAACAGTAAAAAAACATCTCATACACATAGCTTTATGAAAAAGTTCGTCAAAACAGCCATCATCGTTATCGTGGCTATCCTTTTCATCTGGACTTTCTTCTTCCTTTATCAGAAGTCCCAGCCCAAGGTCGTCGTATATGACACCGTGCGAGTCTCGCGCTCCGACCTCGAGCAGGTCACCGTGGCCACGGGCAAGATTGAGCCGCGGGACGAGATTGATATAAAGCCCCAGATATCAGGCATCATAGCGGAGATATATAAGGAGGCCGGTCAGAAGGTCAAGGCCGGTGAGGTGCTCGCCAAGGTGAAGGTCATCCCGGAGATGAGCTCACTCAATGCGGCGCAGAGCCGAGTCCGGCTTGCCGAGATATCTCTCAAGC
>CAKVCS010000248.1 GCA_934725785.1 uncultured Bacteroidales bacterium
CCATGTAGGCGTGCACGGTATCCTCGAACCAAACCCCCTCGGGAAACTCGAGGGCACGCCACACCTCCCGGTCGAAGATGCGGCCCCAGGCCACGCCGCTCGGCCGCTTCTTGCCAACGGGGATGGCGCGCCCGCGCTCATCGACGTAACGGTACATTCCCGTCACATAATCAACCCCGGTTGATTTCAGTTTTGAGTAGAGCACCTGCAGCGCACCGGGGGCAAGAACGTCATCGGCATCAACGAACACGATGGAAGCCCCGCGGGAAACCCTGAGACCGGCGTTTCTGGCACCGCTGAAGCCCCTGTTTTGCTGGCTCACAACGCGCAGTCTGCCGTCTTCGTCGGCCATCTCGCCCAAGAGGGGCAGCGTACCGTCGGTCGAGCCATCGTCAACGGCTATCACCTCGATGGTCGCCTCGCACCGTTGTCCCTGCACTGAGCGGACGGCTTCGCAGACGAACCGCTCGGCGTTGTAGCACGGAATAATCACCGAGATATCCACTGCGGGGGTATCGGGCCAAGAGTCGTGTGGCCTTGGCAAGGGCACCTCGAGCCGCGGCCTGAGGGAGAGGATACGGTGCCGCGCACCGTCAAGCTCGGGAAGCTCATCCGCGCCTTCCACGCGGCGAAGGCCGGCCCTCCGCATGCGGTACACAAGACCGTTCGCCGCAAAAGCGCGGGCCGCGACCCTCCCCAGCTTGTCAATTATCAATCCCATATCAGCAACTCCTAACTCACTGCCAGAAAAAAGAGAAAGGCACGACACCGTGCCACTGCGGCCGGTAGACCATGATCACAACGAAGAACACGGCTGTGAGCGCATAGATGAAGTACACCAGTAGGAACCTAAGTCTGGTGTCCGCCTTCCGAAACCGCAAGGCGACGTACAGGGCCAAGAAGAACGACGTGAACGTGGTCAACCTCTGAAAGATGTTGATGAAGCACGCCAGGAGCTGGAACACCACCTGCAGCATGGCTCCGTGGAAAAGCACCTTCTCCTCGTCTTCGGCACCCGCGGGGCAGAGCCCGAAGATGCGCGAGACCGCCAGCAAGAGAACGTCCATGACCGTCATAATCGGCGCCGCGAGCGCGTTGCCGCCCGACCAAGCCGACGCGCTGTACGTCGAGTACTTGTCGAAGTTGTCCCCGATGAATCCCCAGACCGCATCGGGAGAGAGCGCCAACGCGGCGGCGGCGGCGCAATAGCCCAACACGACCTTCTTCGAGGGTCTGAGCGCCGCGAGCGGGATGAGCGCGAGCATGACGACGGCCGTAGAATGGAAAAGGGAGCCGATCAAGACCGCGGCGGCGAAGCGAAGACGCTTCCCGGACACCAGCCACGGTATGGCGGCGATGATAATCGCCGTAGCGAGCCCTTGGCGCATGAGGTTCATGAACGTCGCGTACGTCAGCAGCGAGACATACAGGAAAAAAGCGAGCACTGGGTTGCAGTCGAGCCTGTAGACCGCATATCCGACACACGCCGTCATAACGCAGCTGGTGAAGAGCAGGAGGAATTGCGGATCCGGGCTGACCAGGTTCAAAGTCCGAAGCAGGCTCAAATAGCCCGCCTCATACCAGGAATGCGCCATCCACGCCGTCTGATAAGCGCTCCAATACTGGAGAGTGTCCGCCCCAACCGAGTAGCTGCGCAATCCCGACACCGCACACAACAGCAAGCAGGCTAGCAGGACGAAGCGCTTCCTCCCGACGCCTCCTTTTGTCGCCCCCGTGATTCCGCCGAGAATGCAGATCAGGCCCATCTGTATCAGGTAAACCGTCATCAGAGACCAATCGCCTTTCGGTAATCCGCGCGAATCGCCTTAGCGATGGACGCCCACGAAAATCTCTCGGCCACGCGCTTCGCGGCCAAAGCCCTTTCGGCGTACCCTTCTTCCGAACGAACGGCGTCCTCGAGGACGGTGGCCACGGCCTCCGGGACGAAATCGCACACCCAGCCGGCACCTTCGACGGCGATGTCGTCGGACATGCCCGTGCCCGGCGTGACCACGCTCGGCAGACCGTAGGCGCATGCCTCCAGCAAGCCCATGGGCATGCCCTCATAACGCGAGGTGAGAAGGAAGATGTCCGCAGAGCGAAGCACCGCGTCCTTCTCGGCTCCGTAAACGGGGCCGAGAATAGAAACCATGTCGGAGAGATCGCCCTGCTTCACCCTCCTTTCAATCGCCTCGGAGGAGCCGTTTACGGAGTTGCCGTAAAGCGAGAGATGGAAGCGCGGAACGCCGTCACGCCCTCTCATCAAGACCAAGGCATCCATAAGGACGTCGAGACCCTTTTGGTAAGGCTCGATCCTGCCGATGTAGACAACTTCGGGCACGTCGGCATGCCAGGTCGTGCGGTCCAAGCACCCCGAGGGTATGTCGATGCCGTTCGGCTCGATGAAGCTGTTC
>CAKVCS010000249.1 GCA_934725785.1 uncultured Bacteroidales bacterium
CGCTCAAAGTGTATGGCGCGCAATATCGCGCGGTCCGATACACCCCCTTCGCGGAGGGCGGGTATCGCGTCGACAACCTGGTCGAGCGTCACCTCGCGGAGTACAGTCTTGCCCATTTTTGCTGCGACACCCTTCATGTCGGTGGGGAGGGACGCGTACTCGTCATTCAGGTCTGCGTGGTTGCCGCCAGTGTCGGTTATCACGAGGGCGAAACCCGTTTTGGTGAAGTCAAAGTCCACCTTCTTGACTATGGGCTTGGCCGGATCCGCAAAGTCGATGGTTACAAGGCCGCCGACAGAGCATGCCGTCTGATCCATAAGCCCGCATGGCTTCCCGAAAAACACGTTTTCGGCGTATTGGCCTATCTGGGCGTTGAGTACAGCGTCAAGCTTGCCGTTGTTGAATAGGTGGCTGACTATGGCGCCTATCAGCACTTCAAAGGAGGCCGACGAGCTTAACCCGGAGCCTTTGGGAACTCCGCTGTTTATGACTGCGTCAAACCCGCCAATCCCAAAGCCGAGCTCTTTCATCCTGGCGCATATTCCGCGCACAAGGCCTACGGATGTGTAGAACTCTTCATTGCTCGGCGTGAGCTTTGACAGGTCGACCTCGAATTGCGGGTATCCAGAGGACAGTATGCGCACGACACTCGTCCCATTGGGGGCGGCTATGGCCACGTTATCAAGGTTTACAGCGCCTGCAAGCACTCGGCCGTGGTTGTGGTCCGTGTGATTTCCACCAATCTCCGTCCTGCCCGGCGAACTGAACACCGCCAAGTCCTTCTCGCCATATGTGGCAACGAACTCGTCCGCCAGCTTGGTGTAGCGTTCCTTTTGTGAAGATAGGACTGATGCGTCGCTTCCATAGAGCGAGCGCAGGGTGTCTCCTTGGGCTATCGCGCCCTTTAGCTCATTAATCTGCATTTGCTGTTTGTATATACGTGTCCAAATATGTATGCGCGGCGCAAAGGCCGCAGCCTCCTGTGGTCAAGGAGGCTTACTGAAGCAAATTTAGCATTTTTGCCTTATATTTACTGAAAGGGCGGTCTTATCGTTTGTATTTTTTTAAGCTTTGCGGATGCATAGCCGCACTGCCCGGTTCTTGCTGTCCTTGCGCTTGGCTACACGCACAGCCCTACAAAAGTCACGTCGTCCGTCTGTGGGTAGTCTCCTTTCCACTGGACAAACATCTCTTGTATGGCAAGGCTTTGCTGGTCCATGTCGTCTTTGCATATTTTTGACAGGAAACGCTCAACCATCGAGTTCTTGAGCTTGTCGCCATTCTGCCCCCCGAATTGGTCGCTGTAGCCGTCTGTGTACATATAGATGCAATCTCCTTTGCTCAGAGTGAGTGTGTTTGTCTCAAAAGGCCTTTGTCTTACGACAGGTTCAAGGTCTCCTATGCTGCGTTTGGTTCCTCGGATTGTGGTTAGCATGCCGCCGTGCGCCACAATTACCGGGCGTCGGGCTGCTGCTGTCTTGACCTCATGGGATGTCAAGTCGAGCACGAGAAGTGAAACGTCGAGGCCGTCTTTGGCCTCCTGTTCGCGGTTGTGCGTCAGGTTCTCTATAAGGCTGTGGTCGAGTTTCTCCAAAATCACGCCAGGGTCCACTTCGTCCTCACGTGTGTGGGTGCAGATGTCGTTGAGTATTGTGGCTGAAATCATAGACAGCAGGGCGCCTGGCACCCCGTGTCCCGTGCAGTCGGCGCAACAGACCAGGAGCTTGTTGCCAATGGTGGTATACCAAAAGAAGTCGCCGCTCACGACGTCGAGCGGGCTGAAAAAGACGAAAGAGCCGGATATGGGAAATGTGTTCAGCCTCTCAGGAGACGGCGATATGGCATGTTGAATGTGTTCCGCGTATGCGATGCTTTCCGTTATGCGGCCATTGGTAACTTCAAGCATGTCAGCCTGCTTGCGCAGCTCGTCTATTTTTTTCAAATATTCGTCCCGCTCGGTGGCGGACATGCGTGCGGCGTCGCTTCTGTCTTTCTGCTCTCGCCATTTGACACAGAAGATGACTGCGATGAAAAAAATAGCGGTTGTGACTCCAATCGCATATGCGCGGTTGACGGCCGACTCGGCCTTTATTTCGGCCACTGCGGCATCGCTGCGCGATTTGACGGCCGCAAATGTGTCGGCCCAACGGCGGTAGTCGTCGTAGGCGAAGATGTCACTGTACGAGTTGACGAGCCTGGTGCGCTCCCTCGTCTGTATGTCATAGGCTTTGCGCATGTCGCCCGTCTTTACGGCAAGGTCTACGTTTACGTCGTTCGCCAGCACCCACTCGTATGGGGAGGCGTTGCTCCAAAGCCGCACGGAGTCCTCTATCAGGCGGAGAGCGCGTTCAGTCTGCCCCTCTTCTCCCATTATTGCGGCTTGGGCTATGTGGCGT
>CAKVCS010000250.1 GCA_934725785.1 uncultured Bacteroidales bacterium
AGGCCTATCTCTTCCGCCACTATCCGGGCCACGGCCACGGGGTGGAATATGTACAGCTCGCCGGACCGTCGGCGCATGCCGCGGTGGGCGTCGTTCGCCAGCTCAAAGGCTTTGCGGATCATCTGCGCGTCCTCATCGCTCTTGTGGCAAGCCGGATTCCGGGCTATCATGTCTTGCACCATGGCCCGCGCCTGGTTTTCGCCCTCTACGCCTGTCGTATAGTTGTCCTCGCTCATCGTTTTCGTGTCAATTGTAGCGCCTTCCCTCTGCCGTCCGGGTTAACTGTGGCGGTGGGGCGGACTAAACCGGCTACCGGATCAGTGTCACGGAACCTTTCCTGTTAAAGCTTGTCCCTCGCTCGTAGCCTTCGCCCGATGCAACGTAGTAATATGTGCCGGCGGCGCACTTGTTTCCGTTCGTCGTGCCGTCCCATCCGTCGCTTGGGTCCGATGTCTCAAACACGCGGCGCCCCCATCGGTTGTATACGGTGAGCTTGTACTTTTTCAGTGAGCGGAACGATGGCAGGAACATGTCGTTCACGCCGTCGCCGTTCGGCGTGAAAGCGTTTGGAAATTCCAATGCGGAATCGCTGATTGTCACGGTCTGGCTCGAGTCGGTGCTTGCGCACCCGGTCTCCTCATTCGTTATTGTTAAAGAGATGGTGAACGTCCCAGCGCGTTGGAACTGATAAACGGGGTCCGTGTCATACAGTCTCGCTATCTGACCTATCTCCCACTCGCACACCGTGTACAGCCCTTTGCTTTTGTTCACAAGAGCCACCTCGGCAGGGGCCGACATGGCGTCTCCGCTCGCCGTGGCCTCGTTCGCTATCTCTTTTTTCCTGTTCTCTATCTCGTACTCGGCTCTTACCGCCTTCGGGGTTACCGTGTCCGTGAACACGGCCTCGTTGAATGCCTGGTTTACCGCGCGTACCGTCAGAGCGCCCTTTTCGTACAAGTCCGCCAGCTCGCAGCTCGCGCTTTTGCTTGTCGCCACCACGTCGCCGCCACTCTCCCATTGGAACGTTATTGACTGCCTCAGCTGATGTGTGCCGAATGTCAAGTCTGGTGCGCTCACCGAGGCTGTCACGTATACGACCTCGCAGTCGGCCGAGTCGACTATGAAGCTCACCGCCTCGGGCCTTGGGCTGAGCCACCACGTCGACGCTTTCGTTCCGTCTCCTGTCTCTACGGAGTAGAGGCCCTCCGATTCTATGGTTATTTTGTCTTCCGGTCCAGCCGATTTTCTCAGCGTGTCTGTCGTTATGCCGTCAGCGGAGTGTGTCCATATTATGTCGCCCGTCTTGCTCTGTTTCACGCTCATCACGGGGGCGGTGCCTTGTGTGAATAGGTATACTTCTTCCCCGTCCACATTGGTTCTCTGTGCGTAACCGTCACACTGCACCTGCGCTGAGCATGCGCCCCACGCCACAGTCCACGCCGTGGCCAGTGCCGCAATTCTATTCTTTATCATCGGGTCTTTTTCCTCAGGACTACATTTCTGCTAAAATTACGCAAATTCCACCGAATGGCAAAAGGAAAGGTCTATAGTGTATCTTCATAGGCCAACGCGGGCTTGCCTCTCTCGCTCTGCTTCTGCCAAGACGGCAGACACCCCGCGGCAATGGTCTCCTGCCGCGGGGTGTCTGTCTCTTTTGGGAATTGCGCTAACCCGAAAAGATGCTCTATATTATCGGGTGCAGGCGCATGGCTTCAGCTGCTTGAAGAAGTCGTTGCCCTTGTCGTCGACAAGGATGAAGGCTGGGAAGTCCTCGACGGTTATCTTCCATATGGCCTCCATGCCAAGCTCGGGATACTCCACGCACTCAATGCTCTTTATCGAGCTCTGCGACAGCACTGCTGCCACGCCGCCGATGGTGCCAAGATAGAAGCCTCCGTGCTTCTGGCATGCGTCCGTCACAACTTGGCTGCGGTTGCCCTTCGCTATCATGACGAGGCTCGCGCCGTGATCTTGGAACTCGTCTACATACGGGTCCATCCTGTTGGCCGTCGTTGGCCCCATGGAGCCGCAAGGATACCCGGCTGGAGTCTTTGCCGGCCCTGCGTAGAGGATAGGGTGGTTCTTGAAGTAGTCGGGCAGGCCCTCGCCTGCGTCCAAACGGGCCTTGAGCTTCGCGTGGGCTATGTCCCTGGCTACTATTATGGTGCCCTTCAGGCTCACGCGTGTCGACACGGGATACTTGGTCAGCTCCTTGCGTACGGCGTCTATGCCCTTGTCAAGGTCTATCTCTATGCCATTGCCGCCCTCGCCCGGTTTGCGCAGCTCCTCCGGTATCAGCTCAGACGGGTTCGAGTCCATCTTCTCGAGCCATATGCCGTCCTTGGTTATCTTGGCCTTTATGTTACGGTCTGCCGAGCAAG
>CAKVCS010000251.1 GCA_934725785.1 uncultured Bacteroidales bacterium
CTCGCCTCGAGGGTCTCTCTTACAGCAAGCTTATCGGCCTCATCAACAAGCAGGGTATCGAGATCAACCGCAAGGTTCTCGCCGACCTCGCTGTCAACCATCCCGAGGCTTTCAAGGCCGTCCTCAACAAGGCCAAGGAGGGAGCGAAGTAGATTCTGCTTCGCCCAAGCTCTTTAAGAAGTTTACCCGACGCATTCAGGCTTAAATATTTTAGCGGATGTCTGACCCTTTGGTCTGGCATCCGCTAATCTATTGTTGTACAAAGGTGTGCCAATATATGCTTTTTAAGCTTATGGTCTTACGCTCATGGGATGCTCGGCATGTGTCTTGTTCATTAATTTGCCCTTGCGGCATATATGGGGGTGTTTTTGAATTCGGTGGTAGGAATATGTCGCTAATATGATTTGGGCGCACAAATAACGCATAGAGTAATGTCAGACCTGTTCCGCCCGGTGCTTTCGGCTGCATCGTCAGTCGGCCGCTCTGTTTAAGATAGAAAGCGGGCGTGGCAAACTTATTGCCGCGCCCGCTTTCTTTAGTTAAGCGTTAGCCTTGGCGTCTTTAAGCGTCAATGTTGGCGAACGTCGCGTTCTCCTCAATAAACTGTCGTCTCGGCTCGACATCTTCTCCCATAAGCACGGAGAATATCCTGTCGGCCTCCATCGCGTCTTCAATGTGGACCTGCCTCAGAGTGCGCTTCTCGGGGTTCATGGTCGTGTCGAAAAGCTGCTCCGGGTTCATCTCGCCCAGACCTTTATAGCGCTGCACGTGTATTGAGTTGTCGGCTTTCTCTGTGCCGTCCTCTCCCGTCTTTCCGTATCTCGCAATGAAGCTGAGACGCTGATCCTCTGTCCAGCAATACTCTTCCACTTTCCCCTTTTTGCAGAGATACAGTGGCGGCGTGGCGATGAACACGTGGCCGCCATCTATCAGCTCGCGCATATAGCGGAAAAAGAATGTCAGGATAAGCGTGGCTATGTGGCTACCGTCCACGTCGGCATCGGTCATTATTATGACCTTGTGATACCTCAGTTTGGTTATGTTCAGGGCTTTCGAGTCGTCCTCAGTCCCGACCGAGACTCCGAGTGCGGTGTAAATGTTCTTAATCTCCTCGCTCTCGAAGGCCTTGTGCCACATTGCCTTCTCGACGTTGAGAATCTTGCCTCGCAGGGGCAGTATGGCCTGATAGTGCCTGTTTCTGCCCTGCTTTGCCGATCCGCCTGCGGAGTCGCCCTCCACCAGGAACAGCTCACACTCCGAGGGGTCTTTGCCCGAGCAGTCCGCCAGTTTGCCCGGAAGCCCGAAGCCGTGCATTGCGCCCTTTCTCTGCACCGTCTCGCGGGCCTTGCGGGCCTCTACGCGCGCCGTGGCGGCAAGAATAATCTTGTCAATGATCATCTTTGCCTCCTTCGGGTGCTCCTCCAGGAAGTTCTCCATAGCCTCCGAGACGGCGTCCGCCACAGCCTTGTCCGCCTCGCTGTTGCCGAGCTTGGTCTTTGTCTGGCCCTCGAACTGGGGCTCCATCACTTTGACGGATATCACGGCTGTCAGGCCCTCGCGGAAGTCCTCCCTGTCAATCTCGAACTTGAGCTTGTCGAACATCTTATTCTGCTCGCCCCACGCCTTGAGGGTGCGCGTCAGTCCTCGGCGGAAGCCGTTGAGGTGGGTGCCGCCCTCGATGGTGTCAATGTTGTTGACGAAGCTGTATATCTTCTCTGAGTACGAGTTGTTATACAGGAGCGCGACGTCGACAGGTATCGCTCCCTTGTCGTTTGTTATGCATATAGGCGACGGAATAAGCCTCTCGTTGCCTCCGTTTATGTATTCCACGAACTCCTCAAGCCCTTTCTCCGAGAAGAAAGACTCTTTCTTCGGCTCTTGCGGGTTTCCGTCCTCGTCGGTCGTGCGCTTGTCCTCGAGCGTTATCCTGATGCCCTTGTTGAGGTAGGCGAGCTGCCTGAGTCTTTTGGACAGGATTCCGTAATGATAAGTGGTCGTGGTGAAGATTGTCCCGTCGGGGTGGAAGTGGACTTTTGTTCCCGTGGAGTCGGCGGGTCCGATTTCGGTCACGGGGCACAGCGGTTTGCCCTTGGAGTACTCCTGCCTGTAGGTCTTGCCCCCGCGGCGTACCTCAACCTCCATCTTGTCCGACAGGGCGTTGACGCACGAGACGCCGACACCGTGCAGTCCGCCGGACACTTTATAGGAGTTCTTGTCGAACTTGCCACCGGCGTGGAGCACTGTCATGACGACCTCAAGCGCGGAGCGGTGCTCTTTTTCGTGCATATCGACAGGGATGCCGCGGCCGTTGTCCTGGACTGTTATCGACTGATCCTCGTTTATGGCCACCTCGATGTGGGTGCAGAAGCCAGCCA
>CAKVCS010000252.1 GCA_934725785.1 uncultured Bacteroidales bacterium
TTTATAGACCGCGCGCCAAGGCTTCCGCCTATCACGAGTATTGTCTTCTTTTGCGGGTCGAGGCCGAACTCGGCTGCCGCCGTGGCGCGGTCTACGCTGTTGTTGAGGTTCTGGCGCACGGGGTTGCCCGTCAATATGATTTTGTCGGCGGGGAAGAAGCGCTCCATGCCGGGGTACGCCACGCATATCTTCTCCGCGCGCTTGGCGAGAATCTTGTTCGTCACGCCGGGGTATGAGTTCTGCTCCTGTATGAGGCACTTGACTCCCTTGCCCGCGCCGCGGTACAGCACAGGGCCGCTGGCGTAGCCGCCTACGCCCACGCACACGTCCGGCTTGAACCTGCTTATTATTCGCCCGGCCTCTCGCAGGCTCTCTATGAGCTTGAACGGGAACAGCAGGTTGCGGGCCACGTTGCGCATGTTCAGCTGCCTGTGGAAGCCCGCGACAGGCAGGCCCACAATCTCATACCCGGCTGCGGGGACCTTCTCCATCTCCATCTTGCCCTTGGCGCCGACGAAGAGTATCTCCGTGCCCGGGTCTATCTCGCGCAGCGCGTTGGCTATGGATATGGCGGGAAATATGTGACCACCGGTCCCGCCGCCGCTTATAATGACTCTCATTTTGACTTGTCTTATGTTTTCCCTCCGCCGCTCAAGTGGCGTGGAGCCATCGTTGGGCGGATGTCGTACGTTATTATCTATTGTGAATCTTTGCTCTGCTCTGCCTCCTGCGTGAGCCTTTGCGTCTCGTTGCTCATTGACAGCATAACTCCGTAGGCCATGCCCGTGATGAGGTTTGACGTGCCGCCCATGCTGACCATCGGCAGCGTCTGACCCGTCACGGGCATCAGCCCGACGCCCACCATCATGTTTATCAGCGCCTGGAGCGTCAGCAGTATGCCTATGCCCGCTATGGTGTAAAGGTGGAACGGCTTCTTGCAGTGAATGGCCACGTCTCTTGCTCGTGCGAATATTACGAAATATGCCAAGACGACCAAGATGCCGCCCCACAGGCCATACTCCTCTAGGATGGTCGAGAATATGAAGTCGCTATACGCCATCGGCAGGAAGTTCTTCATGTAGCTGTTGCCGGGGCCGCGCCCGGCCAGTCCGCCCGTGCTCACGGCCGTGAGGGCCTGCTCCTCTTGCGTCTTGTCATTGCGCCTCGCGCCCTGAGCCTTGTCGTCGTCGCTCCTGCTGAAACGCTCTATCCTTGCTCGCCACGTCATGGCGCGCCTGGCGGGAGGGAACGCCTCGCTGACCACAGGGGCGAAATATATGATGAGGCCGATGAACACGCCCAGCCCGGCGCCGAGCAGGCCGAGCCTGAGGAGTGATATGCGGCCAACAATCATCAGCGTCCCTATCGAGATGGCGACGAGGACGAACGTCGAGAGGTTCTCAAGCAATATGAGGCCGCACACCATGCCTGTGGCCACGACTATGGGCCAGAAGGCCTTGTCGGGGTCGTTGTCATGCTTTGCCAGCTGCTTCGCCGCGTATATCATGAGCGATATCTTGGCAAGCTCGGATGGCTGGAACGTCAGTCCGCCCATCCTCAGCCAGCGCGACGACCCGTTTATGCTCGACCCCGCCACCAGCGCAAGCGCAAGCAGCGCTATGGAGGCCACGAGCATCAGTTCCGCGGTCCCCGAGAAATATTTGGGGCGGATGTGGCTAACGGTGCCGAGCGCGACAAGGCCCACAAGGAGCATCACGCAGTGGCGGCCGAGGTAGTAGGCCGTGTCGCCATGCATCTTCTGGTAGGCGAGTGCGCTCGTCGAGCTGTATACGGCCAGCACGGAGAGCACTATCAGGAAGATTACGGCCGACAGCAGCCACTTGTCCCCCTTGAAAAACGAACGTATGCTATTTATTATCTGTGTCATGCGCCTGCGCTCTCCTCGCTCCTTCCAAACTTACAGTCGCTCCACGGCCTCGCGGAACATGTCACCCCTGTTCTCATAGCTCGAGAACAAATCGAAGCTTGCGCAGCACGGCGACAGCAGCACCACGTCGCCAGGCCGGGCCAGACGCCTGCACTCGGCCACGCACGTGTCCACGTCATGAGTGTCCACAATGGTGTCTATCACGCCCTTGAAGCACTCTTTCAGTTTTGTGTTGTCCTTGCCGAGGCATACGAGGGCGCGCACCTTTTCGCGGCACAGGTCGTTTAGGACGCTATAGTCGTTGCCCTTGTCCTTGCCGCCGGCAATCCATACCACAGGGCTCTTCTGAGCGTCCAGAGCGTACCAGGCGGCGTCAACGTTGGTGGCCTTCGAGTCGTTTATGTACGTAACCCCGTCGAGGGTGCGTACTGGCTCAAGCCTGTGGTGCGCGTTGCTGAACGTCCGCATGGCGGCCTCCACC
>CAKVCS010000253.1 GCA_934725785.1 uncultured Bacteroidales bacterium
GCGCGGAATTTGCGCGTGGCGCCGCCCATGATGAATACTACGCGGGGTTCACTCACCTCTATGGGCGAGCGGGAGTGGTTGCTCACCTTTATGTGGTATGTCAGGTCGCTTTTCAGTTTGCCGCGCAGTGTTATGCCAATGGGGTATATGCCGTTGCGCCTCATGTATATTATGCCAAGGGCGATGCCGGCAAGGGCTACGAGAGATAGTATCGCGAGCCACACGTTGCCCGCCGAGTTGGCTTCGGGCGAGGCTGTCTCGCCGGTGGGCGTGTCGGTTGCTGCGGTGTCATTCTCCGCGGCTGGGGCGTGGAGGTGGGTTGTGTCGCCTGCGGCCTGGGAGGTGGGGGCGGGGGGCTGCGCTACGCTGCGGGTCATTTGCGTCACCTCCCACCTCAGGCGGCTTATTGTGCACTGCTGCATCATTATGACCATCAGCATGCACCATATCACCATGCGCCAATGGCCGGCCAGCCAGCCGTTCAGTCTCATCGCGTATTCGCGTATTTTCTCTGCCATCGTCTCTCTTCTTTCTTGTTTTGTTTTTTACTGTTGAGTCGTCTCGCGGACAATCTCGCCCGCTATCATCAGCCCGAAGATGGCCGTTATGTGGGCCACGGTGCCGTTTATCTGCGCTTTCGACGAGCACCACTCGTGGTTGGCCAGCTTAGGGTCGCCCGGGGCGTCGCCGCCTTTGGGGCATACGCACTTGTCTGTGCCGCAGCTCGTCTCGGTGCCTTTGTTGGGCAGTATCTCCGGGCTGAATACGCATTTGAATTTGCGGGCTGGGAACGTGTTGTCGCGTTTGAACTTCTTACGCAGCGCGCGGGCCAGCGGGCAGCCTTTGGCGTCCCAGAATTCCACCATGCGTATCTGCGTGGCGTCCATCTTGAGCGCGGCGCCCATTGACGATATGAAGCGGGCCTTGCTCTTGCAAGCGCGCAATATCAGCAGGGCTTTGTCTTTGAGGCTGTCTATGGCGTCGACCACGTAGTCGTAGCTGTCCAGGTCGAACTCGTCGGCCGTCTCCTCGGTGTATATTTTCTGCAGGGCCTCTATCTCCGCCCTTGGGTTTATGTCCAGCAGCCGGCTCCTCAGGGCGTCGACCTTGACCTGCCCCACTGTCCGAAGGGTGGCCATCAGCTGGCGGTTGACGTTGGTCACGCATACGCGGTCGGAGTCAACTATGGCCATGTGGCGCACGCCGCTGCGCACCAGGCTCTCAGCGCACCATGACCCGACGCCGCCCACCCCGAATATTATGACGCGCAGCTCGCCGAGGCGGCCAATCGCCTGTTTCCCGACAAGGAGCTCCGTCCTCCTCATCGCGCTCTCTGATATGTCCACTGTTGTCTGTCGTTTTAGCTCCGCGAATTTACTTCATCTTCCCAAATGTTGGCCGTAAGGGCGGTGGCCATGTGCTTTATTTATGACTACCTTTGCGTCAGCGGTTTCGCTTCGCCCTGCGCTTCTTTGCCTATGGGGCGGTCTTTCTTTTTATTTTCAATCTTCTCACGTCATTTTTTTTTATCATGGGCAAGACTCTCCGTCTCTCTTCCAAATCCATGCTGGCCGGCGTATGCGGCGGCGTGGCCGACTATTTTGACATTGACCCCACGCTTGTCCGCGTCCTTTGGGTCGTCTTCTGCCTCGCTGGCGGCTGCGGTGTGCTGTTATACGTCATCATGTGGATTCTCATGCCCCGTTAGGCATTGAGGAGGCCTGCCTCAGGGCGGCTGCCACTGTGCGCCGCGCTGGCCGGCCTTCAGTTTTTTTATTATGTAATAGGGTCACTTCTTTTTTATCTATGTCACTGTTCTTGCGGCAAGCCCTCGCCCTGTGCGCCGCGCTCACTGCGCCCCACGCCTTGGCTTGCACCAATTTCATTGTCACCCCGTCCGCCTCGGCCGACGGGTCTGTCTTCATCTCGTACAATGCCGACGATTACGGCATGTTCGGCTCGCTCTGCCACTATCCGGCTGGCGTACACGCGAAGGGCGCGCTCCGCGACATTGTCAATTGGGACACTCACGTCTGGGCCGGGCAGATTCCCGAGGCTCCGGTGACGTACAACGTCATCGGCAACATCAACGAGCATCAGGTGGCCATCGGCGAGACCACTTATGGCGGCCGCGAGGAGATGGTCGATACGACTGGCCTGCTCGACTACGGCTCGCTCATCTACCTCGCCCTCCAGCGGTCGCGCACGGCCCGCGAGGCCATAAGGGTCATGACGTCGCTCGCCAATAAGTATGGCTACTCCTCGGAGGGCGAGACGTTCTCCATTGCCGACCCCGACGAGGCGTGGATTATGGAGATGATGGGCAAGGGCCCTGGGTCCAAGTCGGTTGTTTACGTGGCCCTGCGC
>CAKVCS010000254.1 GCA_934725785.1 uncultured Bacteroidales bacterium
ATAACTGGGAGGCAATAGAAAATGCATCAGCGCATTGCAAGGGGGGAAATCCCATGGCAATGCGCTGATGCTGTATGTCACAGAGCGACAGGAACGCTCACCACGCCCTACCCTGCCTCCGGATGGCAGGCTTGAGAGCCGTAAACCACAGCACGACAGCCGCCACGGACCACACAAGACCCGCCCAGCCGATAGACTCGACAGAAGCCACGGAGCAGACAACGCCACCGACGGCAGCCCCCGTGCCGATGCCGAGATTGAAAATGCCCGAATATATGCTCATAGCCACCGAGGTCTCGGCTGCGGAAGTCATAGCGATGAGCTCACTCTGCTGGGCAATGTTGCACGCCGTGGTAGACAAGCCCCAAGCGAGGCAAACGGCCCAGACAGCCCATTCGCACTCGGCAGCCGGGCGAAGCAAAGCAAGGCACAAAGCCATAAGCACGGACATGCACCCGATGAAGCGCAACGGGCCGCGACCATAAAGGCGGGCAAAGACCTGACCACCAATAATGCCAGCCACGCCAAAGAGCATAAGCGTCGCCGTGACGTGATGCTCGTCCATAGCGGCGACATGCCCGAGGAAAGGCTCAATGTAGCTGTAGGCAGTGTAATAGCCGACCACCCACACGGCCGTGAAGACGTAAAGGAGCACCAAAGCCCTATTGCTGAGCAGGGCGGGCAGCTTCCTGACCGAAAATCCACCCTCGCTGGGCAAATGTGGCAATGTGACCGCCATAAAAACGAGAGCGAGTGCGGCAACAGCCGCCACGCTAAGGAACGTCATCCGCCAGCCGAGCAGAAGCCCGACAGCCCTGCCGAGAGGCAGACCCACAATCATAGCCACCGCACTGCCTGTGGCTATAGTACTCAGAGCCATGGCCTTATGACCCGACGGCACTATACGCACCGCCATGGGCGACACGATGCTCCAAAACACAGAGTGGCAGCAGGCCACGCCTATGCGGCTCGCCATTAGCATAGCGTAGCTGCCAGACGCCCACGACATGCACTGGAAAGCGGCAAACGCGCCCGCAAGGCAAAGCATGAGCCGCCTCATCTCCATGCGACTGGCCAGAATCATAAGCGGGAGAGACAGCAGGGCGACGCACCAGGCGTAGACGGAGATGAGAAGCCCGGTCTCGCTCTCGGTCTTGCAAAAGTCCGCGGCAATGTCGGTAAGCAAACCAATCGGGACGAACTCCGACGTGTTGAAGATAAAGGCCGCCAACGTGAGTCCAATAAGTGCCGCCCAATGACGCATAGTCATACACCCATTCTCGCCAGAGGCTGAAACTGTAGCCATAATACGTTATGAATTAATCAATGAGAGAGAAATGCGGGCAAAATTAACGAGCCGCGAAATGTATTATCTAATGGTGGTTGCCAAATAAGGTTAAAAAGATTTCACGGCACAAACGGCTCACAGGCGGGTATCCCTTTTTTTGTATATTTGTAGGGCGGTGTGGTTGACACGCCGCGACGAATTGCCGCTGCCGCAAGGCACCCGTGAATGCCAATTTTTGAAACACATTCCACAATACGCCAATGTCAGTAGAGACCATCCTTTTTGGCACGTCAATATTATTTTTTCTCAGCATACTCGCCTGCAAGGCGGGATACAGGTTCGGAGTCCCGTTGCTGCTGCTGTTTCTCGGCGTCGGGATGATATGCGGCTCAGACGGCTTCGGCATACAGTTCTCGAGCCTCCCCACGGCCCAAGCGATAGGGACGGTGGCCCTGTGCATAATACTGTTCTCGGGCGGGCTTGACACCAAGATATCAGACATCAAGCCAGTGATAGGCCCGGGCATAGTGCTCGCCACCCTCGGCGTCGTCTTGACCGCAGTGCTCACGGGGGTCCTCATCCACGTCATATTCAACATACCCGCCATTGGAACCATCCCCCTCAGCATGACGGCCTCTCTGCTGCTGGCGGCCACGATGTCGTCAACGGACTCGGCATCCGTCTTCTCAATACTGCGCGGCAAAGGCCTGCACCTGAAGAACAACCTGCGCCCCATGCTCGAACTGGAGAGCGGCAGCAACGACCCGATGGCCTATATGCTTACAATCACTCTCATTGGTCTCTTGACCCAAGGCGGCTCGCCGGACTACGGGACTGCGGCGCTGGAACTGGTGACGCAGTTTGCCGTCGGCACGCTCATCGGCCTCGTGTTCGGATACGCCTTCGTGTGGGTGATCAACAAGATAAAGATTGACAACGCCAGCCTGTACCCCATACTTGTACTGACGGCGTGCATATTCGTGTTCTCCGCCTCGTTCTTCATGGGCGGCAACAGCTACCTGGCCGTGTACATAGGCGGCGTCGTGATGGGCAACTCGCGATTCGTCCACAAG
>CAKVCS010000255.1 GCA_934725785.1 uncultured Bacteroidales bacterium
TCGCTTCTGCACGAACCCGTGAAACCCAACTTCTGGCGCGCGATAACCGACAACGACTTGACGAAAGGCGTGGCCGCCAACGGCCACTACTACGTGGACCTGGGGCTTAACGCCTATTGGGCTACGACAAACGTAGGGGCCAAGACACCTGGCGAGAAAGGCCTTATCGTAGCGTGGGGCGAGACCGCCGCCAAGAAGACCTACACTAGGGAGAACACGTACCCGACATCGAAAGCCAAAAAGCTGAAAGTGAAAGGCAGCGCGCAATATGACGCGGCACGCAAGAACTGGGGTGGCAAGTGGCGCATGCCGACACAATATGAGGCTATGTGGCTTGTGAAGAAATGCTCTTGGGAGAGCGTGACCTACAACGGGGTCACGGGCTTCCTCATAACGAGCAAGCGGAACGGCAACACTATATTCATACCCGGCAGCGAGGGGCAGAGATACTGGACGTGCACGTGGGGCGGCGGCTCGGACGGATGGGAGGGCATGTCCTTCATCCTCCTTCAGGAGGCCAGCCTGCTCAGCTCGCTTGATATCACAAACCACTGGGAAGGGCTGCCCGTGAGAGGCGTCATAGAGAAGCCCGGGTATGAAAAGTACGAGATATACAACAAGGAGTAGGCACGGTGCGGCACTCTGACCTGCATATGAAAGAGCGTAAGAAAGCGATTATAATGGGGGCGACATCTGGAATTGGCAGGAGAGTCGCCGAGCTGATGATGGAGAAAGGATGGAGCGTCACGGCCTGCGGACGCAATGAGGCGGCTCTCGCGGCTCTCGAAGCGGCCTTCCCGGGGATTGTCACGACGAGGGCCGTCGATGTGACGGCCGACAGCGCGGAGGATGAGCTGGAGGCGGCATTCAGAGATGCGGAACAAGACGGGCACCCCGTCGAGCTCTATTTTCACATCTCTGGCGTGGGAAGCCAGAACAAGGAGCTGAGGGGCGACATTGAGGTCAAGACGGTGGAGACAAACGCCCTCGGGTGGACGCGGATGATTGGCGTGGCGTACCGCCACTTCGCCAAGCGCGGGTGCGGACACATAGCCGTCATTAGCTCGATAGCTGGCACACGGGGACTCGGCGTCGCACCAAGCTACTCCGCCACTAAAGCCTTCCAGAACACGTATACTGAGGCTCTCGCCCAACTGGCAAAAATGAGAGATCTGGACATATGCTTTACCGACATCCGGCCAGGCTTCGTCCGCACTCCGCTCCTCGGCCCCGACCCGCATTACCCTATGCTGATGGACGTCGGCAGCACAGCGAGGGCAATAGTCCGCGCTGTGGAGAAAAAGAGAAAAGTCGTCGTGATAGACGGGCGGTGGAGGATAGTCACCGCCTTGTGGCGGCTCATCCCACACCGCTTATGGCGAAGGATGAAGATAGGCTGAGGCGGAGCCCCCTACCCCACCTCTACGGGCGACAGCCCCAGCTTGGCGGCCTCTGATATCATAAGCTGGCGCGCCTCCTGATAATCGTTGTGTATGACACCGTCAAGGATGGCCTCTTTTATGGCATCCTTGATGACGCCAACAGGGTGGCTGGGCGGGATGCCGAATGTTTTCATTATCTCCTCGCCCGATATGGGAGGCTGGAAGTTCCTCACGTGGTCCTTCTCCTCTATCTCCCTCATCTTGCGGCGCACAATCTTGAAGTTGCGCAAGTAGCGCTGCACTTTCTCCTCATTGCGGCTTGTTATGTCGCTCTCGCACAGCGTCATTAGCTTTTCGATGTCGTCGCCAGCCTCGAACAGGACGCGCCTCACGGCGGAGTCGGTCACGACATCCTCGCTGAGGACAATGGGTCTCATGTGCAGGTTGACCATCTTCTGCACGAATTTGAGCGGCTCACCAAGGGGCAGCTTCATCCGCGTGAATATCTTCGGGAGCATCTTGGCGCCCACGTAGTTATGGTTGCGGAACGTCCACCCTATGCCCTCCTCGAAACGCTTTGTCCGGGGCTTGCCTATGTCGTGGAACAAAGCCGCCCAGCGCAGCCACACGTCATCAGACTGCGCAGCCACGCCATCGAGCACCTGCATGGTGTGATAGAAGACGTCCTTGTGGGCAAAGCGGCCGCGCTTCTCAACGCCCTTGAGGGCGGAAAGCTCTGGCAAAATGTATTGCAGCAGTCCTACCTTGTCGAGCAACTTCCATGTGAGCGACGGGGCGGCGGACGTCTCCATAGACTTCATAAGCTCGTCCGTCACGCGCTCCTGCGAGATTATCTCAATGCGCGGAGCCATGCGCCTCATGCCCTCCAAAGTCTCATCGGCAATGGTGAATTGCAGGCGCGTCGCGAAACGTATGCCGCGGAGCATGCGCAAAGGGTCGTCGGAAAACGTCACGTCCG
>CAKVCS010000256.1 GCA_934725785.1 uncultured Bacteroidales bacterium
CTCTTGTAGAAGTCTACCCTCTGTATCGCGTCGGGGTTGAAGGCTGAGAAGATCCCCATTGTGTGCGACGGGTTGTAAACGGTCGCCTCGTCGAGCAATATCATGTTCTGGTCGTGCGAGCTGCCGCGCACCGACATGTTGACGCTGCCATCGGCCACCGAGGCCACGCCCGGCAGGCATTGCAGCGTCTTGAGGGCGTCCGCCTCGCCGAACATCACGGCGTTATTCTTTATGTCTATTGAGCTTATGCTGTGCTTACTCATTTTCGCCATGGCGAGTTCTGTGCGGAACTGGCTTTGTGAGCGCACTGTGACCTCGGCCAAATCTGTGTGCAACGGTGACATGGTGACATCATGGCGGCTGCGCGCCGCGTCTGATGCCGCCAGTTTCTCTGTCTTATACCCGGCCATGACGAAATATATGGTGTCGCTTGCTCCGCTTACGGAGTAATAGCCATAATCGTTTGAAAGCGAGGCGCGCCCGTCTGTCACCACGACGACGCCCGGCATGTTTTCGCCAGTCTCCGCCTCTTTAATGTAGCCGCAAACAGTTTGCCCGGCGGCCGATGCGCTAATCAGACCGACTATTGATAATGTTAAGTTCCTCATCTGACTGTAACGTAATCGGGGGTCATTATGTCATAGAAAACTGTGCAAGACGCTGCAATAAACTGACCTTGCACATTTCGCCCGCTGAAGTTGGTCATTGGGGTCGTGGGCGTGGGGCTGTATACTCCGCCATCGCTCGTCAGGTGCGCCTCCACGGCTCCGTAGAAGTCATAGTTCCTCTTGCTTATTGTCCACAGCTCATAGTAGAACCTGTCTCCAAACCCGACGCCCGACGTTTCGCTCGGCGAGGCCCCCATGCCGAGCGAGATCTGGACGCCGTCCAGGTTTTCACGCAACCCCTCGTCGCTCAGACGCATGGCGTACAGGTAGTGCATTGTGTGCCAGTTTCGGCTCAAACCGTCGGAGAATAAGTAATAGTTAATCTCGTCTGGCTGATTGTCTTCAAAATAAAGTATCGGCGACCACAGGTGGTCGTCTTTCGTTTCATGCCTGAAGAATTTCAGTCCGTTTATTTTAGGAGACGGCACCATCTTCTCGGTCGATTTGAATGTGCGGTCGCCCACGTTGACGGTTATTGTATACGTTCGTCCCGGCTCAAACTTATGGTCGTGCAGGCGAAACTTGCGACCGTTGCCCTCCTCGTCCTCAAACCATCCTTCCCAGCCGGCGTCGTCCTTTATGTTTACTGACACGTCTTCTATCGGGTCTGGCTCTTCGCCATAGTGCCCGTTCAGGAAATATGTGTCGCTGCTTTTCCTTATGTAGACGGTTTGAACAGAGTCATAGTCAGTCACCAGGGCGTCTATGACTATCAAATCCGTCTTGCCAGCCTGCATCACTTCGCACTCGTCCACACATCCTGTGCTGAGGCACACGAGTGTGGCCGCGGCCGCATATAAGTCAATCTTTCTCATTGAGAGCTCTTTCTATCTCTTTCTCTACGTCTTTAATGTCAGCTGTGAGCCGCAGAGGGTGGTTGTTTATCATTATTGTAGGTGTTCGCAATATGCCTTGCCTGCATAGGTATGCGCTGCTGCGCCTGATGCCTGTGGCGGCCTCCTCGTCCGCCATGTCTGTGGTGAATTGGTCGGCGTCGAGCCCCATGGTAGCGGCTATGCTCGCTATGGCATCGGGGGCGGCCTCCGCATGCAGGCTCATCAGCGTGTCGTGCATAGCCCAATAGGCGTCTTGCATGTCGGCGGCATGTGCCGCCCGCGCTTGAACAGACCCCTCGTCGGAAAAGTCAATTTGGCGGAACTCGACCCTGTCGCCGTATTTACGGTACAGCCCCTCGAACCCCTTGTGCATGGCTTGGCACAGGCCGCAGTCGTAGTCGGATATAATCGTGACTGCCACTTTAGCTCCTATTCGCCCGCGCTTGTGTGTCTCCGCCGAATCGACCTCTACGGCTGGCGCAATCGGGGGCTTTAGGCAAATTTCGGCGCCATATCGCTCAGCGAGGCTGTCAATCAGCTCGCTCCGCATAATTTCGTCTTCGGCCTCGCGTCCGCCGTGTGCATTGCGGAAGTCTGCGATCACGGAGTCGGGTGATATGCCGTTCTCCTTTGCGCTCAACTCTATTAGTCTTATGCCTACCAGCTCTGCTGTGGCTCTGCGCCTGATGTCATATATGTCATAGAGGTGTTCGTACACAGCCAGTTCTGTGGCTTTGTCCACCGCGTCGGCATATATGGGCTCATTTCCTATTGTGGCACCCATGCGGCGGCTCTCGCCCGGGGCGCACGATGTGGCTGCCAGCACTATGGCCGAGCAGCCGCACAGTG
>CAKVCS010000257.1 GCA_934725785.1 uncultured Bacteroidales bacterium
TAGGGAGGCTTCGCGCTGTGTGACCCTGCGGCTTACGCTGATGGTGAGCGAGTCGCAGGTGGTGGTGTCGGCGTATGATACGAGAATCTTGAGGTAGGCGTCGGGATACTTGGCGACGGACGTGGACTTGCCGCCGGCCGTCACTTTAAGCTTGTTTGCCTTCTTTGAGTCGCCGGGCTTCGAGATGGAGTATTTATAAGACACGTCAAGATGCCCTCCCGCGAGCGAGTCGAGCTCGAACTTGCGCTCCACACGCGACGGCCTGCGGAGAGAGGGCTTGAGATACGCCCCCAAAGAGTCACCCTTGTCGGCAAGAGGGAGCGACAAGGCGAGCTTGCCGCCTATGAGGTCGGACGTCAGCGAGTCATTAATCTCGTCGACCCTGCGCTCGATGGAGTCGACCTGCTCGGCCACGCGCCTTACGGCGTCCTCCCTTGTGGATAATATCGCCACCACCCTCTCGTAGACCGAGGCGAACTTCTTCGGATCCTTGGAGTACCATGAGACGGCGGAGTCGTATTCGGCCTTGGAGAGGCCGTAGTGCGACAGGATGGTGTGGTAAGTGCTTTCTATTGTCTTGTCCTTCGCCCCCCGTGCGCCACTTTCTTGCAGGATGGCGTCGGCGGTATATATGTCCGCCATGACTCGCGCCATGAGCCGCTCCCTTGGCGCGGGGGGGAACAGCCTCGGCCATAGAATCGCGGCTGCGACCAGAACGACGGCCACTGTGGCGGCCGCTGTGAGAATCTTGCCCTTACTTGCCATCCGCGCGGAATATGGTCCAGACCGTCTTGAAGATGAGGACGAAATCGAGCGTTATAGACCAGTTGTCGATGTACTCCATGTCCATCTTCATCCAGTCCTCGAAGCTTATGCCGTTCCTGTTGGGCGCCACCTGCCATATGCATGTTATGCCTGGCTTCATGGCCAATCTCCTCATCTGCCACCTGTCGTACTGCTCCACCTCCTTGGGCAGGGGTGGGCGCGGGCCGACGATGCTCATGTCTCCTATGAAGACGTTGAGGAACTGCGGGAACTCGTCGACGCCCGTCTTGCGGAGTATCTTGCCCATGCGCGTAATCCGCGGGTCGTCAGTCATCTTGAAGACAGGGCCGGACATCTCGTTTTTGGACATAAGGTCTTTTTGCAGGGCTTCGGCGTTGACCACCATCGTACGGAACTTGAAGACTCCGAACTCGCGCCCGCGGAGGCCGGACCTCTTCTGCCGGAAGAAGACCGGGCCGGGGCTGTCGAGCTTGATGAGCAGCGCGATGATGGCGAAAAACGGGAATCCGCAGACGATGACGCACAGCGAGAAGACGATATCGACAAAACGCTTGACAAGGAGCTCGGGGTAGTTCGACGGGAGGTCGGAGACGGTGATGACCGGCGTCGTGTCGAAATACCTCACGTAGGCCTGGCTTGACATCCTGTTGAGGAAAGAGGAGCAGAGGCGGAAGGTGATGCCGAGATCGGAGCATATCTCCTGGACCCTGGTGATGTCGTTAGAGTCCAGCTCCTTGCGGGCATATATGAGGTCGTCGACCTTTTGGGAAAGGACGGACTCCACGTCCACAGAGTTTATGGGGTAGACAGGCAGGACGTCGCTGAACTTGCGCACCATGTAGTCGTCGCCGATGACAGCCACTACGCGGTAGCCCCACTCAAAGTGCCTGCGTATGAGCGCAATGAGGCGCTCACCGCTATCATCGCACACGAAGACGACGTTTCTCATGTTGCGCCCTTTCCGGCGCATGGTGCGCAAGGCGTGGTAAAAGAGCACTTTCGCGAAAAACGAGAACGACACGGACAGGACGCAGAAGAGCAGCGTGACCGACCGCCCATAGTTGGGGAGACCGAGAAGTGAGATGGCCAGCAGGAAAACCGACGTGCCTATGACACCCTCAATCATATGGAGGACAAGTATATAGCTGTATGGCCGGCTGCGATAGACCTCGTTGAGCTTGAGCATGGACTCGGCGAAAGACCATATTATGGCTATAAAAAGGAACGCCAAGAGCATCTCGCGGCTGAACAGCAGCGCGCTTACGGTGCGGAAGCTCGCACCGTAGTGAACGTAGACCGAAACGAAATACGCGACGCACGTAAGCAGGACGACCCCGACAGTCAGGACCGACCTGGCGAAGCGCCCGCGCACGCTCAACTTATTTAACGTCTCCACTCTATAAAAGATTTATGAAGTGACAAATCTCACAAGGCGGGCTGGGGTCAAAGCTCAGCCTGCCCCTCCTTGAGGGTCTCGCTGAACTGCTTTATCCTCTGCTCCTGATCCTTGCGGCATATGAGCAATGTGCCGCCATCCTCGGCCACTATGAAGC
>CAKVCS010000258.1 GCA_934725785.1 uncultured Bacteroidales bacterium
AGAGCGCGAGTTGCAGGGTTGCTGGTTGACATTTTTTTACAAGTTGACCGCCTTTTTGAGCCAATGCGGATAATATGTATGACTAATGCGACTTATCAGCACTGCCGCCTACCCCAGCAACCCGCCGACATCCTCCACGCTGACGTTTATGGCTTTGGCTATCTGCTCGGGGGACATTCCCATCTCGTGAAGGGCTATTGCGCTCAGCCGCAACGCGTTCATGTTTCTCTCAGCCTCGGCTCTGTTCTTCTCAGCCTCTTCTTTATTCTTCTCCGCCTCGGCCCTGTTCTTCTCAGCCTCAGCTTTATTCTTCTCCGCCTCGGCCTTGTACTGCTCAATCTGCAAGTCCCTCTGGTCCATCTCCCACAGGATCTCCTGCTCCACGGATATCTTCCTCCTCATGTCGGGGTCCAGGAGGCCCTCGCGCAGCTTGTTCACGATCTCGCGCTTACCCGCCCCGCCGTCCCACGCAGCGTCATCGGGCATGCTCACGACGCAGTGGTCGGACGCGAGGCGGAACCTCTGGTCGAAGACGTTGAGCAGACGCTCGGCCGCGTTGCCGGGCTTGCTCGGCAGGCGGGGAATCTGGACTATCACGATGTCGTGCGTCAGGCTGTCCACGAAGCTCGACTTCCCGCTCATGGCTATGGGCCGGCCGTCGTAGTCCACGAGGGCGTTGCCGTAGCCGTAGGCTATGGGCTCGGTCATCATGGGTATCTGGTGGCCGAGAAGGTAGATTGCCACGATGTGGCGCGGCGTGACGCCGTCGGTGCCGACGTTCTGCGGGTCGGAGTATTGCCCGCCGAGGTATTTGCGGAACCGCAGCAGCTCCGTCTGCAGCCACACCTTCTGAAGCTCTATGAGGACGGTCTCATCCCTCGTCACCTCGTTGCCGTCGGAGTCCGTCGACGTGTCCGTTATCGTGGCCTTGAAGTCGAGGCGGTAGACGGGGTAGTCCTTGCCCTCGGCGCGCACCGAGTTTATGTAGTCGACGTACTCCTGCGAGGCCGTTGACAGCTCCGTCACGTTGCGCTTGAGCATCGTCGAGAGCAGTATCCTCGCCACTTTCTCGTCCGACATGAGGAACTTGAACGACGAGTCGTATATGGGGTTGAGCATCTCTACCATGGGCTTGGGGGCGTTTAAGTGGTTGACTGTTCAATGTTTACAAATATAGCTATTTCGCCGTGAGATTGGGCGGGGGAATGGCGGTCGGGACTTGCATCAATCGCAAGTTTTCGAGTTGTCTTCAGATATGACTGCCGATGGCTCTACTTAACAGGCACTATTGAGTCATAAGGCAATGCGTCAAAATTAAGACACTGCGGATATTGCAATATGCCCGGCTGTACACCCGTATGCCCTCCCTGAGGCCGACGGTGCACATAAGAAAACCGCCCCCGAATGACATCGGGAGCGGCCTTTCTTATGCAGTTATCGCGGACGGCTTACTTGTCGCCGCGGATGGCTGCGATGCCCGGGAGGATCTTACCCTCCATGTACTCGAGCATGGCGCCGCCGCCAGTGGAGACGTAAGACACCTTGTCAGCAAGCTTGTTCTTGTTGATTGCCGCGACAGAGTCGCCACCGCCGATGAGGGTGAAGGCGCCGTTGTCCTGCGTAGCCTTGGCTACGGCCTGCGCTACGGCAGAGGTTCCCTTGGCAAACTTGTCGAACTCGAAGACACCCATCGGGCCGTTCCAGATGACGGTCTTGCTGTGTGCGATGACCTCGCTATACTCGGCAATGGTCTTGTCGGCGATGTCGAGACCCATCCAGCCATCGGGGGTCTCGTCGATCTTGGTGACGTTGGTGTTGGCATCCTTGTCGAACTTGTCGGCGTTGAGGCCGTCCTTCGGGAGGTAGACCGTGACGCCCTTCTCCTTAGCCTCGGCGAGGATCTCCTTGGCGAGGTCGAGCTTGTCCTCCTCGCAGAGAGACGCGCCTATCTTGCCGCCCATAGCCTTGATGAAGGTGTAGGTCATGCCACCACCGATGATGAGGTTGTCGACGCGGTTGAGGAGGTTCTTGATGATGTTAATCTTGTCGGATACCTTGGCGCCGCCCATGATGGCAGTAAAGGGCCTCTCGGC
Source organism: uncultured Bacteroidales bacterium (assembly GCA_934725785.1). Lineage (GTDB taxonomy): Bacteria > Bacteroidota > Bacteroidia > Bacteroidales > Marinilabiliaceae > W3P20-009. The sequence continues at coordinate 2,094 of CAKVCS010000258.1, forward strand.
GTTATTGAGGACGCGGTCCATAGCAGCGACCTCCTTGTTGATGAGGAAGCCGAACATCTTGGCATCCTCAGGGAAGAAGTCGGCGATTACGGCCGTGGAGGCATGCTTGCGGTGAGCGGTTCCGAAGGCGTCGTTGACATAAACATCGGCGTAGGATGCGAGGTGCTTAGCGAACTCCTTCTGAGAAGCCTTGAGATCTTTCTTAGCCGCGTCATAGTTAGGATCGTCCTTCTCAATCCCGCG
>CAKVCS010000259.1 GCA_934725785.1 uncultured Bacteroidales bacterium
GTCAGTTTGAGCATATTTCTTGCGTATTTACAAGCCGAGCAGCTCCCTGGCGTTGGCCAAGGCGGCATCGCTGACAGTCGATCCGCTTAGCATTTTGGCAATCTCGGTTACCCTCTCGTTGTCGTCGAGCGGCTTTATGTGGGAGATTGTGCGCTCGGCCGTATCCTCCTTGTACACTTTGTAATGCCTGTGGCCGCGGGCGGCCACCTGGGGCAGGTGCGTTATTGCCAGCACTTGCATGTTGCTGGACATTTCTGCCATTATCTTGCCCATCTTGTCGGCCACGTCTCCCGACACGCCAGTGTCTATCTCGTCGAATATTATTGTTGGGAGGCTGCGCGTTTTAGAGAGCAGTGATTTTATGCTTAGCATCACGCGGCTCATCTCGCCGCCCGAAGCCACGCGGGCAATGTCTGTAGGAGCGCCGTTCTTGTTTGCGGCAAAAAGGAAGCGTATCTCGTCCTGCCCATCGGGGCTTAACTCTTTCTTACCACCGCTCACGATGAACTTCGCATTGTTCATGCCCATTTCGTGCAGCATGTTCTCGATGTAGGCTGTTATGTCGCCGAAAGTGGCTTCACGTTTCTCGCTCAGCGTGTCGGCCAATTTTTGGGCCTCGCCATGCAGGGCGGCCAATTCCGTTGTCAGCTCGTTAAGCCTCTCCTCGAAAGATTCCACGGCGGCCACTTTAACACGAAGGTCATCCCTTATGCCAATCAAATCGCCCACTGTGGATACTGCGTGTTTCTGTGTCAGAGTGTTAAGGATGTTGAGCCGGTCGGTCAGGCGGCGTTGCTCTTCCTGGTCGAAGTCTATGGTCTCTATTATTCCCAGAAGAGTCTGGCGCACGTCGTCCAAGTCTATGCGAGCGGTCTCAATCCTGTTGGTTATATCGGCCTCCGTGGGCAGGTAGTGCGCCACGTGCTCCAGTCTGCGCCCCATCTCGCCGAGTTGCGGCACGACGCCGACGTCCTCGGCGTCCAACGAGTTTACAACCGCGGATATGCTGTCCTTTATCTCTTCGGCCTTGTCTTGTATTTCCTGTTGCCGCTCGAGAGTCTCAAGTTCGTTAGGGTCTTCAAGCTTGGCGTTTTCAAGCTCGTTTAGCTGATATTTGTTGAACTCCAGCTCCTTGCTCTGCTTGGCGTTTAGCTCCCTCAGTTCGTCCAGCTCTTTCGCCTTAGCCCGCATACGCTGGTATGCGCAGGCGTACGAGGCTCTTTCGGCTTGCGTGTGCGCCATAGAGTCCACCACGTCAAGGTGGAACGATGTCTGGCTTAGCAACATGTTCTGGTGTTGGGAGTGTATGTCAATCAAGTTGTATCCCAACTCTTTCAGAAATGCTATGCTTGCCGGGGTGTCGTTTACGAAAGCGCGGCTTTTGCCCGATGGCTGTATCTCGCGGCGTATTATGGTCTCTTTGTCATACTCCATGCCCGCTTTTTCGAATATCTCCTCAAGCCCATACTCTGCAATGTCAAAAGTCGCCTCCACCACGCACTTGCGACTTTTGTCGAGCAAAGCCTGCGCGTCAGCCTTTTGCCCGAGCAGTAAGCCCAAAGCCCCGAGCATAATAGACTTTCCCGCGCCGGTCTCGCCCGTGATGACGGACATGCCGCCATCGAGTTTCAAGTCCGTGTGGTCAATAAGGGCGTAGTTGTCTATCGTAAGTTCCTGTAACACGCTTGTCTTGTTTTTACCTTGGTCAACATGCCCGTGTCTTCGTGCGCCGGGCTGCGCCGTCGCTTATTTTAGTTTGCTGTATTTGCTGATGTTTGCCGGGTCCGCTGCCTGCAAAGCCTCTAAGACCCTTGTCTTTTCTATCTGTGGGGCCTCGCTGAATATGTTCACGATCTCATCACTCTTTGCTGTGAAGAACAGGTTGAGCAGGTATGGGTTTCGTGAGGAGCGACGCCTTATGTCCTTCAACTTGTCCAAAGCCTCATATATGGCCTGCCGGGCTGTCTCCATGTTGTCGGCCATTTGGTCCAAGCCCAGACGGTGGTAGGTGTAAAGTTGCTGGCGAAACATCCGGTGGTTGTCGTCCATAGCGTTGTTTATCAGCCAATAGCGGTTTGTCGTTCCATCGTAGGATTTCCATCCGCTATATGTTGAGCTCTGCGCCTGGTTCACGATGTTCTCAGCTTGCTTGAAGTAGTCGCTGCCGCCGTTTGGCGAGAAGCTGTCATAGTCGAGGCCGAGCATGAAGTTCACGTAGAAGGAGATTATTGGGATCAGGTTGTCTTGATCGTACACCGTCGGGTTATATATGAGCGGCTGCCCCTCGTTGTAACGGAACTGCACGTCGTCGTCTTGAACGTTGAGCATCGTTGTTG
>CAKVCS010000260.1 GCA_934725785.1 uncultured Bacteroidales bacterium
GCTACACTCTCTCCGTCGACGGCGCGCAGAAACTCACCGCGTCGTTCATCGGCTACCAGAGCAGCGAGATCAACCTCGCCGCGGGCCAGACCGACGCCACCCTCCAGGAGGAGAACAAGGAGATGGACGAGGTCGTGGTCGTGGCATACGGCTCCACAAGGCGCGAGGCCAAGACCGGCGCCATCACCACCGTAAGGGCTGACGAGCTGGCGGACGTGCCAGCCTCGTCGGTCGACAAGATGCTGAGCGGCAAGATGGCCGGCGTCCAGATTACAGCAAACTCGGGTCAGCCGGGCGCGGCCACCGACATCCGCGTCCGCGGCACTTCATCCATCAACGCGGGCAACAACCCGCTGTACGTTGTTGACGGAGTGCCCGTCATGGAGGCCGTGGACGGCGCGCAGTTCACCAACACGGAGAACGCCATCGCCTCGCTCAACCCTAACGACATAGAGAGCATCACCGTGCTCAAGGACGCCGCCGCCACATCGGTATACGGCTCCCGCGCGGCCAACGGCGTGATCCTCATAACCACCAAGAGCGGCCGCGAGGGCAAAGGCACCGTGACGGCTCGCGCCAAGTGGGGCATGTCGCAACTGGCCAACGACAACGACTTCGGCGTGATGAACGCCGAGCAGCTGCTGCAATACGAGAGGGACGCGGCCACCAACGCCGGCTACGACCCGGACGACCCACAGGGCGCCTACTACCTGCCGTACACGAAGCTCGAGGGTGAGCTGACCAACTGGATGGACCACCTGAGCCGCAACGGCAAGATGCAGGACTATGAGGTGTCCGCGACGGGCGGCAACGGGCGCACGACGTACTACACGTCGGTCAACTTCCACAAGAACGAGGGCATATTCTATGGCGTAGACTACTCCAAGTTCAGCGCGCGCGTCAACGCCGACCACCAGATTAACGACTGGTTCAAATCCGGCGCACGCGTAGGAGGCACGTACTCGAATATGAACGACGTGCCGATGCAGAACCTCTACTACTCGAACCCGATATTCGCCGGGATGACCATTGCCCCGTGGGTCAAGCCCTACACCGAGGACGGCCTCCACAACGTGGACATCCCGTCGAACTCCAACGTCAACCCGCGCGCCACGGCGGAGTATGACGAGCAGAACCAGAAGTCATGGCACGCCACGGGCAGCCTGTACCTGCAGGCCGAGCCTATTGAGGGCCTCGTGATAAAGACCACCGACGCCGCCGAGTACACCTTCGCGCACGGCCGCCGCTATTGGGACACCTATACCAACGAGGGCGAGGCGACCCTGCAGACCACGCGCGTCATGCAGTCTCTCCTCACCACGTCCAACACGGCGAGCTACGAGCGCAACATAGGCAAGAGCTACGGCCGAGTGCTGATTGGCCAGGAGGCCAGCAAGGAGTACTTCGACTTCCTCTACCTCTCCAGCAAAAAGATTGACCCGAACATCCCCTACCCCAACTCGTCGACACAGGACAACGACGCTGGCGACTTTGATAACGAGACATCGACTATGCTCTCATTCTTCGGCATCCTCGACTACAACTTCGACTCGCGCTACTACCTGACGGCATCCTTCCGCCGCGACGGCAGCTCGAAATTCGGAGTGGACACGCGCTGGGGCTCTTTCTGGAGCGTGGGCGGATCGTGGAACGTAAGCTCGGAGAGCTTCATGGAGGGCGCGTCCTCGTGGCTTGACTTCCTCAAGCTCCGCGTCAGCTATGGCATCAACGGCAACGATAACATTGGCTCATACAAGGCGTTCGGCACCTACACCACCGTGGCGTACAACGGCCTTACAGCCATGCGCAAGAGCACGCCGTCCAACCCCGACCTGAGCTGGGAGACCAACAAGAGCTTCAACGCCGGCGTCGACTTCTCGTTCCTGAAAAAGTTCACCCTCAACGTGGACCTCTACAAGCGAATAACCGAGGACATGCTTCTCAACAAGCCCGTCTCGATGACCTCGGGCTTCTCGAGCAACACGGTGAACATCGGCGCCATGGAGAACAAGGGTCTTGAGATCCAGCTCTCGGCAAACGTCATCCGCAACAAGGACTGGAACTGGAACATAGCCGGCAACATTTCCTTCAACCGCACGGAGATAACCGACCTCGCTGGTCAGGCGGAGATGGCATACTCCGAAGACTCTCGCCTGCGCCACGTAGTGGGCAAGAGCATGTACACGTTCTACTTGAAGGACTATTACGGCGTGAACCCGTCGAACGGCGAGGCCCTCTTCGTGGCCGAGGACGGCTCGCTGACCAACGACTACAACTCGGCGCGCTACGTCTATGCGGGCAGCCCAGAGCCCAA
>CAKVCS010000261.1 GCA_934725785.1 uncultured Bacteroidales bacterium
CTGCGCACCCTCGGCAAGCACGTCTTTGCCCTCGGCCAGAAGGTGGTTCACAAAGTGCTCGCTGTCTACGAATTTGAACTGCTTAAGCTTGTCGAGCCCCTCGAACCAGGCCTTCTCAAGCTCTGGCAGCTTGTCGGTCGGGTAGTTGTAGTCGCCCAGTATCTTTTTGTGCCTCTCTATCGCGGCCTTGTACTTCTCGTCAAAGTTGACCTCCAAATCCCCAACGCGCAGGCCGTTGCGGCTGACCTTGTCGGTGTATGTCGGGCCGATGCCCTTGCCGGTGGTGCCTATCTTGCCCGATCCCTTGGCGCTCTCGTATGCGGCATCGAGCAGCCTGTGGGTGGGGAGTATGAGGTGCGCCTTGCGCGATATGTATAGGCGGCTGGTCAGGTCATGGCCCGAGGCCTCGAGCTGCTCCACCTCGCTCTTGAAGAGGGCGGGGTCGAGAACCACGCCGTTGCCGATGATGTTCACCTTGTCGCCCTGGAAGATGCCAGACGGCACAGAGCGGAGTACGTATTTCTGCCCCTCAAACTCAAGCGTATGACCCGCATTGGGCCCTCCCTGGAAACGGGTGACGGCCGCATAGTGGGGGGTCAAGACGTCAACAACCTTACCCTTGCCCTCGTCGCCCCACTGGAGGCCCAACAGAACATCTACTTTCATTTATATGGTCTTTGTTGTGTAAGTGACATAAAAAAACGGAAGCGATGGACGCCCTTTTTTGCTGGGTCTGACCTCGTTCCCGATGTGCTAAGGTATGCTTAATTATCCTTTTTAACAAATTATATAGGCTTAAAACTCCCGATGTCGCCAATATTCCGTCGGTTCGTCTCGCCTTGAGGCTTTTTTTCGTAACTTCACACCATTAATGTTATTTGTTTAACGCATTAGGATTGCACTATGACTAAGACAACGACAGTTTTTGCCCTGACGGCCCTATCGCTGAGCGTTTTAGCCCCGGGCGCGCTGGCGCAAGACAAAGAGCCCAAAGGCGACGAGGGCTTCGTCTTCACGACTGTGAAAGAGAGCCCTATCACCTCTGTGAAGAACCAGAACAAGAGCGGCACGTGCTGGGCGTATTCCAGCCTCGGCTACTTCGAGGCCGAGCTGCTCCGCCTCGGCAAGGGCGAGTTCAATCTTTGCGAGATGTTCCTCGCCCACAAGACTTACGAGGACCGCGCCAAGGCATCCGTGCGACTCCACGGCGACATTTCGTTCACCGAGGGCGGCAGCTTCTACGACGCCGTCTACTGTATGAGGAATTACGGAATGATACCCGAGGACGCCATGCCGCTGCCCGGCACCCTCTATGGAGACACGCTCGCCAACTTCAATGAGATGTGGCCTGTCGCCGACGGCATTGTGAGCGCCATTACAGGCAGCAAGCTCAAGAAAATATCTCCGGCCTGGTTCAACAGCCTCAACGCGGTTCTCGACACTTACCTTGGCCAAGTCCCGTCCGAGTTCACGTACAATGGCAAGAAATACACCCCGAAGTCCTTCCAGGAAAGCCTCGGCCTCAATATGGACGACTACATCTCACTCACCTCGTTCACCCATCACCCGTTCTACTCGCAGTTCGTAATTGAGGTTCAGGACAACTGGCGTTGGGGCATGAGCTACAACCTGCCCATCGATGAGCTGATGCAGGTGATGGACAACGCCGTCAACAATGGCTATACTTTCTGCTGGGGCGCGGACGTCTCCGAGACCGGCTTCACCCGCGACGGCATCGCTGTCTGCCCCGATGCGGATCATGGAGCTGACATCACAGGGTCCGACATGGCCCATTGGACTGGCCTCAGCGTCATCGAGAAGCGCAAAGAGCTTACATCGCGGCCTCTGCCTGAAATCACCGTAACCCAGGAGTCTCGCCAGGAGGCCTATGACAATTGGGAGACGACTGACGACCACGGCATGCTCATCTATGGCATAGCCAAGGATCAGAACGGCAAGGAGTATTATATGGTGAAGAACTCATGGGGACACAGCGGCAAGTACGACGGCATATGGTACGCCTCCAAGACTTTCGCGAAATACAAGACCATGAACATCCTCGTCCACAAAGACGCCATCCCCAGGAGCATCCGCAAGAAGCTCGGCATCTAAGCCCGAGCCGAGCCCATGTGAAATAAGGCAGGCCGCCCCGGAGGTCATCTCCTCGGGCGGCCTGCCTCTGTCTTGCCGGCCTGCTCTCCTACATCATGCCGAGCTCAAGCCTCGCCTCGTCGGACAGGTTGTCTTGCGACCATGCGGGGTCGAAAGTGAGGTTCACCTCAACGCTCGCCACGCCAGGGAGGGCTTTTATT
>CAKVCS010000262.1 GCA_934725785.1 uncultured Bacteroidales bacterium
TGTCCTCACAGTTGTCCCGACCGGAGAATATTATCCGGTGCCTCACCGTCCCGGGGTTCAATATGAAGTCGCGAACCGTCTCAAACTGCTCGCTGTCAATATTGAACTTGTCGGCGACGATGTCGTTGATAAGCCCTTGCTCTATGTACGATATCTGGCCAGTGTTGAGATACTCGTAGAGCTGGACTATCACAATGTACTTCTGGAAGAGCGACAGCTCCTTGTTCATCTCGAACGTGATGCGCATCACCTTCGAAGAGACGCGGGATATGGTTTTATACTGGTTTTCGCTCCTTACGCCAAGCCTCACGTTCGTGCGGTAGTACTCATCGAACTTGCCAATGTACTTGTTGGCAAGCCCAGAGTTCAGCTGTGAGAGCAGAAAATTATATACAACCATCCGGCGGTCGCTCATATCTTTGGCGCCGCGCACGGAGGCCACGACGGCAAAGAGCTGAACGAGCGCTTCCAGTATCTTGTCGCTCATCTATTGCAGAGTGGATGTTACTTGTCCTGGCCTTCCGTCAGTTTGAAGCCAGTCATTACAATGGCGAAACCAGATGACGCCTTAGTGTTGTCGAGCCGAGCCTCTACTATGCAATCCATGTAGCCGTCGACGGTGAAGTCCCAATACGGCGCGTTGTCGTAGTCCTTGCTTGTGAACAGCAGGTTGCGGTCATCGTCATATACCGAGAAAATCACGTTGCTCTTCTCTCCGTTGCCTACAGCTATGCGGTATGTCGTGCCCGAGAAAAGCGTGGTGTGGAACTCTGCCACCTCGTCGCCAGTCAGCAGGGACTTGAACGGACGGCCTGTTATTATGAACGGACTCTCAAAGCAGGCTTTGCACGAGTTCTCTATTGCCTCCGCTTGGCTGCTTACGCGGGCTGGCAGCAGCGCGGCGGCGCAAGCCACGGCTGCGACTATATTTTTCGCTTTCATTATGTTTCTGTTCCCGATGTTTAAAATTATGTTCTAAGATAACAAAAAAAGCCCTTGCTCGCAAATGTGAAGTCCATATTTTGAAATCGCGGGCAGCATCGTCTTGATATTCTTAAGTTTGCCGTAAATTAGTGGTGGTTTAAAAATAATCACTTTACTGATGCTTTGTAAAACTTTGCCAGCTGCGGCCATGGCTGGTGCACTTTTCTGCGCAACTGCCGCGGAGGCCATCGCCGAGCGGCCTGATGACGATGTGATGAAAAAGACGTTTACTCTTGAGAACTCCGTAGGGGGAGGCAATGAGATGCGTAATTTCTACCCTTACAGCCTAAGCTCGTGGCATACTCAGAAGGGCGATGACATCCTTTATTACACGAGAGGTCGGGACCTCGTCGTCTCGCATGCCGATGGCGGCATCGAGACTTTGTCGTCCTACTCGGCTTTGCAGAAAATAACAGGGTGGGACTACGTCACCATCCTTACTGCGGTTGACGCCTGGCGGGTCTGGGTCTCAAACGGTTGCGACGCGTCGCTTGTCGACATTGCCAAAGGCGTTGTCGTACATACCGTGGCGGGTCCGTGCGACGATGTCTCTGTGGCGCCCATGTCTGGGTATGTGGCGATGACGGATGGGGCTGACTTGTTGGTGTGGGATGGGGTTAAGAAACTCCGGGTGAACAGGGGTGGCGAGCCTGGTGTCCTTTACGGCTCGACGGTGCATCGCAATGAGTTCGGCATAAGCGGAGGCTTGTTTTGGAGTCCCGATGGCCAAAGGCTCTGTTTCTACCGCAAAGACGAGTCTTTGGTTGCCAACTATCCGCTTGTGGATGTCACGCGGCGCATAGGCAAGGAGGTCGACACGCGCTATCCAATGGCTGGCGAGGCTAGTGAGCAGGTATTCGTCGGTATCTATGATGTTAGGGCTCGCAAGTCCATCTATCTGGATACGGAGTCGCCGGTGGACCGCTATTTCACCAATATTAGTTGGAGTCCCGATGGCAGCCGCATTGCCGTGGCCGAGGTGAACAGGGATCAGGATCACCTGTGGCTCAATCTGTATGACTCCAAGACGGGTAAGCTGCTGACGACGCTCTTCGAGGAGCGTAATGAGCATTGGGTGGAGCCGTGTGAGCCACCGGTATGGACTGATGACAAACATTTTGTCTGGGCGAGCTACCGCGATGGTTTCCGACATGCGTACCTTTACGGCGTGGACGGGTCTGTTCGCCAGCTTACGCATGGTGAATGGTGCGTCAGCGCAATATATGGATATGATGCCGCAAATTCATTGCTCATTGTGCAGACCAACCGCGAGGGCTACCTTTATCGCGACGTCTGCTCG
>CAKVCS010000263.1 GCA_934725785.1 uncultured Bacteroidales bacterium
ACTTGTCTACCTCGGCATCTATCTCAGGAAGAGATTCCGCAAGGCCGACGGGACATCGCCAGCTGTGGCGGACTTGCCCGCCGAGCCGTGCGAGGTGACAGCGCTGCGCGACCTTGAGCGGATAAAGAGCGAAAAGCTGTGGATGAGAAACCAGGTGAAAGAGTTCTACACGGACTTGACCGAGACCTTGCGCCGCTACCTGAGTTCCCGCTACGGCATACAGACCAAGGAGTGCACGTCCGCCCAAATTATGGAGTTGCTGCGCGCGCCGATGCGCGAGGAGCAGGCAGAGGTGGAGAAGCTATCGTCAATACTGGAGCAGGCCGACCTTGTCAAATTCGCGAAAATGGAGCCCTTGGCGGATGAAAACGACAGGGCTATAGCCGACGCAGAAGACTTCGTGAACAGAACAACAGAAACCGCAAGACGCAGAGAGAGAGAGGCGGAGGAGGCCGACACGAACGGCAAGCAGACCCCAACTGACATCTCAGTAACAGAAACAGGGAAATAAAATGCTCAGCGGAATAACATTTCAACACCCATGGGTGTTCCTACTTCTTCTGGTAATTCCTGCATACATCGGGTGGAGGATATGGCGCCGGCACACGTCCGACCCCACAGTGCAGATATCCACGCTCGGCACACTTGACGGCGTCGACGCCACGTGGAGGGTGCGGCTGCGCTTCCTGCCTATGGCTCTGCGCCTTATAGCGTTCGCCTTGGCAGTAGTCGTAATAGCCCGCCCCCAATCCACGTCGAGCCACTCAGACCATAACACTGAGGGCATAGACATTGTGCTGTCAATGGACATATCGGGCAGCATGCGCGCCGTGGACTTTAAGCCAAACAGGCTCGAGGCGGCCAAGAGCGTCGCGACGAAATTCATATCAGGCCGCCCCGATGACAACATAGGCCTCGTGATATTCGCAGGCGAGAGCTTCACCCAATGCCCGCTGACAACAGATCACGCGGTCCTGATCAACCTGTTCTCGCAGGTCTCCAACGGCATGCTCGAAGACGGCACGGCCATAGGCATGGGACTGGCAACCGCAGTGTCCCGAATAAAGGAGAGCAAGGCCAAGAGCAAGGTCATAATACTGCTGACCGACGGATGCAACAACACGGGCTCCATAGCTCCCGAGAAGGCCGCAGAGCTGGCCAAAACGTTCGGCATAAGGGTGTACACCGTAGGAATAGGCACTAAAGGCGTTGCGCAAGTTCCTGTCCAGACTCCGTTTGGCGTCAGGATGCAGGATCAGGAGGTCAAGATTGACGAAGCACTGCTACAAAGCATGGCCGAGGCCACGGGTGGCAAATACTTCAGAGCCACAGACAATAAAAGCCTGGCGGCCATATACTCAGAGATAGACCAGATGGAGAAGACCATAATGGAGGTCCGTCATTACACACAGCGGACTGACGAGTATATGCCGTTCGCCCTCGCCTGCCTGCTACTACTGCTGGCGGAAATCGTGCTTCGCAACACTCTTCTGCGCACCATTCCTTAGGCGCGACTCTGCAGGGGGAGTATAGAAAATACAACACACAAAATAAAAACAGAACAAGTGGAATCATTCAGGTTTGCGCACCCCGAGGCTCTCTACCTTCTGATATTGGTGCCCGTCGTCATAGCGCTCATGTACATCTTCCACAGGAGCCGGGCAAAAGCACTCGACCGCTTCGGCGACCGAGAGCTGCTGGCTCACCTGATGCCGGACTTTTCTCGCAGGCGCGTAAAGCTCAAGGCTTGGCTTGCGACCATAGCCATAGGTCTGCAAGTCCTCGTGGTCGCCGGGCCTCAATTCGGCTCAAAGATAGAGACGGTAAAGCGCAGCGGGATAGAGGTGATGATAGCCCTTGACGTTTCGAACTCGATGAACGCCCAGGACGTGCCACCCTCGCGACTTGAGATGGCCAAGATGGCGATCTCACGCCTGGTGGACAAGCTTGGCGACGACCGCGTGGGGCTCGTCGTATTCGCAGGCAACGCATACGTGCAGATGCCTATGACAAGCGATTTCGCCTCCGTCAAGATGTTCATGCAGTCAATAACCACTGGCATGGTCCCTACTCAAGGCACGGCCATTGGCGCCGCCATAAACCTTTGCCGCAACTCATTCTCGCAGAAAGAGGACGTAAACCGCGCCATTGTGGTGATAACAGACGGCGAGAACCACGAGGATGACGCCATCGAGGCCGCAAAAGAGGCGCAAGAGGCCGGCATCAAGGGATAGACTGTTGGCATGGGCACGTCGAAGGGCGCCCCGGTACCAGTAGTCG
>CAKVCS010000264.1 GCA_934725785.1 uncultured Bacteroidales bacterium
ACGCGGCTCACTAATGCTTCAAGAATCGGGATGCCGAACCCCTCGTATCTCGACGGGTATACAAAGAGGTCAGCCATTTGGTAAAGTGCGGGTAACAGGCGAAATGGCACTCCGCTCAGCATCGTCAGCCTGTCTCTTGTGCCATTGGTTGCCGCTATGCGCTCCACTTCGTCGGCATACGGCGTGCGCCGCCCAACGGCTATTACTTTCACGTTTTGAGGCAAGTAGGGCAGGGCTTTGACTATGAGTCCCAGATTTTTGCGCCTTTCTATGCTGCCTACGTATAGTATGTAATGTTCGGGCAGGGCGAATCTTGTTTTCGCCTCTTGCCTTGTGGCTTCGTCGGTATGGTGCCAAAACTGTTCGTCGCAGCCTTGGTAAACCACGTCTATCTTATCGGGTTCTGTGCCGTAGAACTCTGTTATGTCCCGTTTCGTGCATTCGCTTACAGCAATCACCCTGTCGGCGGCCCTGCACGCCCTGCGAAACTTATAGTCGTATATCTTTCTGTCGATTGTGTGATAGCACTCCGGGTGGCGCAGGAATATGAGGTCGTGAATCGTCACAACGCTTGGCACTCCGCTTCGCTCTATGCCAATCGGCAATTCGTTGCTAAGACCGTGGTATATGTCGACTCCGAGCTTTTTCAGGTCATCGCAGATGCCGAATGCGCGCCAAGCCTGTTTGAGAGCTCCTCTCCATATGCCATGGGGGTACTCCATCGTCACGCCGCTCAGCTTGTCTATCCCGTCAAGGCATCGTGTTTTTTCCCCCGATGGAGTGAAGACCTTTAGCTCGGCAGCGCTTGCAAAGCGGCTAAGACCGTTTATGACGAATCGGCTGTAGTTTCCCAGCCCCGTGCGGTTCTGCGCCGCGCGCTTGCCGTCAAAGCCTATTGTTATGTTTTTTATTCCCACAGCTTTGTTATGTCTGGCGCTTGCTGTCCCGCTTTCATCAGTATGATCAGCTGTCCAAGAATTGATTTAAGGAGGCCGTTGTGTTTCTCGTGACTTTTTATACGGACCGGAGACTCTACTTTTCTTCAGGAAAGTCCTCGTGCTTGTGTTTCCACCTGTTGTGGCTCCACAGCCACAGCTCGGGGATGTTTCGCAAGTCCTCTTCCAGATAGGAGGCGAATCGCTTGGTGCATTCCGCCTCAGGCAGTTCCCGCGGGTTCTCTGCCACAATCTTGAACTCCACCTCGTAATACCCGCGCCTGTAGCTTACGAATGACGGGTAAACCAACGCTATGTCCAGCTTCCTCGCTATGTGTTCCGGCCCAACGAGGAATGCAGTGTCCTTGCCGCAGAACGGTATCCACATCTTTTGCGCGCCTCGGTGCGGGCTTTGGTCGCCTATTATCAAAGTCGTGCTCGTCACACCGCTCCTTATGCTTTGCGCCGTGTAGCGGAACCCGCGGTGGCTCTCCACCGCTATTATGTTCCGCCTCGTGCGGGTCTCGACTGTTATGTAGTTGGCGAACCTGTTGTCCTGCGCCTGGTAGAATGCGTGTATCTCATATTTGTCTGGAAATATCAGAGGCCAGCAGGTGAACCACTCCCAGTTGCCAAGATGTGCGGCGTAGATGAACACGCTCTTGTTCGTGTCCATCATCTTTGTCACCAGCTCCGGGTTGCGGATTTTCATCCTTCGGGTCAATTCATCGTCCGAGATTGTGAGCGCCTTGATTGTCTCAAAGAAGTAATCGCAAAGGTGGTGGTAAAACTTACGCTCAATTTCTCTTTTCTCCTTTTCGCTCTTCTCGGGGAAGACTATCTGGAGGTTCTTGCGCACCACGCACTTCCTGTAGCCAATTAGGCGGTAGAGTATGAAGTACGTGATGTCCGCAAAAATGTATAGCACCCGCATAGGCAGGTGCGAGAACGCCCTCACGCACTGCCGACCGACGCGTCCCCAAAAACCGAGGGGCGGGATGTTTCTGCCGTTTTGACTTACCCCCTCTGGTAGGGTGGTCTCTTTATTCTCTGACATTCCCTTTTCTCCTTGTTGTTCCGATGCGGCAAAGATATGGTTATTTTTCCCTTAAATAGCCCTCCGCGTCTATTTGTCGGACTTGATGATGCCATGCCGAGTCCACCTCGTGCCACTTTCCTTTGTCATCCGCATGCGCAGCTTGTTGGCGGCAACTTCTTCCTCGTCTTTGTATGGGCGGGCGTGGTCAAGGTGGAGAGCCACAGTCGAGTAGATTATCTGTAATGGTTTGACTCCTTCGTTCTTAAGCCTGAGTCCGAACTCGCGGTCCTGCCCACCATAGTGTAT
>CAKVCS010000265.1 GCA_934725785.1 uncultured Bacteroidales bacterium
GCCGAGCGCCGTGCTGCAGTCGGCCTCGCAGCCTGTGAGGTCGTCGAGGTAGTATTTGGCGATGGCGCGGTAGTAATAAGGGTCGGCAAGGTAGGGCTTTACTATTATGACGCGGTTGAAGTATTGGATCGATAGCACATAGTCCTCGAAATACAGGGCGTTTCGCCCTATCTGCATCATCCTGTTGGTGTTCACCTGCGCCTCGGCCGCGGCCCCCGAGAGGGTGAGGCCTATGATCGTCGCGACGCACGCCGCTATGCGTTTCATCTTGTCATTCATCGTCATCCTCGTCTTCGCCGGCCTCCATCCTGTCAGCCAGTTTTTTGTACATGCCCGCCTCGTCGTCCCTGCCCAGGTGGCGGCAGACGTCCGCCATCATCAGCAGCGCCTCGGTCGTGGGCTTCCCGTCGGCCAGCAGGTCGCACAGGTCGCTTTGCGCTTTTTCCCAGCTTCTCAGCCCGATGTATCCCCGGGCGCGCAGGGCGAGGGCGTTCCTCAGTTTGGCCTTGCTCTTCAGCGCACCCGGGCGCAATGCCGCGCACAGGTCCGCCACACCGTTTTTCCAGTCGCCCTCGTCAATCTCTATCTCCGCGCGCAGGGTCAGCGCGTCCGCGAAGTCGGGGGCGAGGGCAACGGCCTTGTTGGCGTTGGCCTTGGCGGCGCGCGGGTCGCCGTAGTTGTGCAGGCACTCGGCCGCCAGCAGGTAATATTCGTATGCGAACTCGAAGTTCTTTTCGCGCATCTTGCGCTCGCTTTCGGCAAGGCGCTCCACGTCGGCCTCCAGCCTGCCTATGGCCGAGCCTATCTTCATGGCTATGTAGCGTCGCAGCGTCGCGCTCCGCATCATCTTGGGCTCGATGGCCAGGGCGTCGAGCAGCATGCCGACCGCCCCCTCGTAGTCTCGGGCGCGGAAGGCGTCTCGCGCGCCCGTCGACAGGCTTTGCGCGCGGGCCTTCTCCAGTTGGTCGCTTATCAGCGTCTGGTCGTTCGCCCCGTAAGAGAAGTCTCTGACCACCATGTTAGTCTTGATGTCGTTCGGCGTTATGGGCTGGCGCAGCACTATGCCACCCAGCGAGCGGCAGCGGCTCAAGGCCACGTAGAGCTGACCGCAGGCGAAGGCTCCGCGCCCAAGGTCTATTATGACGTTGTCGAACGTCAGGCCTTGGCTCTTGTGTATCGTTATGGCCCAGGCGAGCTTCAGAGGAAGCTGCCTATACGTGCCGAGCACTTCTGACACCACCTTGTGCTCCTTCTCGTCATACCTGTATTTCACGTTCTCCCACGTCTCAGGCTCGACGAAATAGGTGTCGGTGCGCGTCTGGCCGCCGTCGCACACCTTGTCCTGCGCCTCCACCTCCACCCAGGCGCCGTCCTCGTCAAACCTCACTATGCGCCCCACGGTGCCATTGTACCACCGCTTCTCAATGTCGTTTCTGACGAAAACGACCTGCGCGTCGGCCTTGAGGGTGAGCTGCTTATTCGTCGGGAGTGAGGACTCGGGAAAGTCGCCGCTTATGACGCCTTCGAACATGTGTTCCGGGCTGTCGAGCTCTTTCAGGTGCTTGTCGTTGATGAAGTCGCACGTGGCCCGTGTGGCCGTGAGCGTTATGTACATGTGGCCGTCGGTCGGCTCGAAGGCTGGGGCCACACGGGTGTTGAACGTGACGATGTCCGCCTCTGTTGCCATCCCGACGCGCACTTTGTCGAGAAGTGACAGGAACTCCGCTTCTTTCTGCCTATACACTTTCCTGAGCTCCACTTGCACCAGGCGCATGCCAGAGAACGCGCGCGCCCCAAAGAAGTATGGCGTGGTGTAGAAGCGGCGCAAGATGTCCCAGTCCTGGCCTTTCACCACGGGTTCGAGCTGGAACGCGTCGCCTACCAGCAGCATCTGCTTGCCGCCAAAGGGCAGCATCCGCTTCCGACCGGAGTACGTCCGGAGCACCCGGTCCACAAAGTCCAGTACGTCCGCCCGGACCATGGATATCTCGTCGATGACGATCAGCTCGACCTCCTGCAGCAGCTTTATCTTCTCCGAGTTGAACTTCTGCATGCTGCGGACTCGCCTCGGGTCCGAGTAGTTGACGTCGTCAAGGGCGAAGGGCTGGAGGGGTATCTTGAAAAACGAGTGGAGCGTGACGCCTCCGGCGTTGACGGCGGCAATGCCCGTTGGAGCCAGGACGATGGTCTTTTTCTTCACGTGATCCACTATGTAGCGCAGGAATGTAGACTTGCCCGTGCCCGCCCTGCCCGTCATGAAGACTGACGAGTTAGTGT
>CAKVCS010000266.1 GCA_934725785.1 uncultured Bacteroidales bacterium
CGTCTCACATTCTCGGACGTATCGGCGAGATCTACGCCGAGGATTGGGACTATTACAACGCGCTCGGCTATCCGATGGACGCCGTCGTCGGGATCTCCGGCTGCGAGTATACCTTCGAGGAGTACCTGCGCGGCATACGCGTCATGAAGGCGTATAATATGCTCGGCGAGCGGTTCTCGCGCATGAGGGCGGCTTTCGAGCGTTACCGGCGAGCCTCGTTGCGCATCGAGGTGCTGCTCGGCCCGCCTATGATGATAGCCGTCAGCCTGTTGAGGGCGGGGCTTACGCTTATGGTCTTGTGCGGCAGCTATAAGCTCGTGGGCGGAGAGCTGTCCGTTCTCACCTTCGTGCTTTTCCTTATCATCGGCTCGAGGGTGTTCGACCCCCTCACGTCCGCCCTCGTCAACATTGCCGAGCTCAGGCACTATTCCGTGGCTGGCGGGCGCATCCGCCGCATTCTCGAGGAGCCGGAGATGGCTGGCGACCGCGAATGCCCGGCCACTGGCGACATTGAGTTCCGCGGGGTCTCGTTCGCCTATCAGCAGAGCAGCGTCCTCGCCGACGTCAATATTACTATGAGGCGCGGCTCGCTGACTGCCATCGTTGGGCCCTCGGGCAGCGGCAAGAGTACGCTTTTGAAGCTCTGCGCCAGGTTCTACGACCCCCAGCAGGGCGACGTGCTGCTCGGCGGAGTGCCAATGAGGCTCATAAATCCGGATTCGCTCATGCGCCACGTCTCAATGGTTTTTCAAGACGTCTATCTTTTCCAGGACACCATCGCGGCCAACATCCGCTTCGGAAAGCGCGACGCCACCGACGACGAGGTGGTGGCCGCGGCCAAGGCTGCGCGCTGTCACGACTTCATCATGCGTCTGCCCAAGGGCTATGACACGCTCGTGGGCGAGGGCGGATGCACCCTTTCGGGCGGCGAGAGGCAGAGGGTCTCTATTGCCAGGGCCATATTGAAGGGTGCCGACATTGTCTTGCTCGACGAGGCTACGGCGTCGCTCGACCCCGAGAATGAGCTCGAGGTGCAGCGCGCCATAGACAGGCTTGTCGAGAACCGCACCGTCATTGTCGTGGCGCATAAGCTCAAGACCATCCAGCGGGCCGACAGCATTGTCGTGGTCAACGAGGGCAGGGTGGCCGAGGTCGGCACACACGACGCCCTTCTCGCCTCGGGCGGGCTATACGCCCGCCTGTGGGGTATTCAGGCGGAGGCCAAAGGGTGGCGCATGTAGGCGCGCGCCCTTATGATCCTGTCCCGCCGCGCGCCAGGGCGCGTGGCGGGATTTTTCTGGCTCTCGCTCGTCTTGCCTCTTAACCTCTTGCGGCCTCGTGGCAAGGCCCATGAGGAGGGCGCAAAACGCAAGGCCGCCCACGGTGAGCGTTTGTCACCGTGGGCGGCCTGTTATATTCCGCTGACACCCGCTCGTCAGAACGGGTAGAGGCTGAAGATGCCGTCGAGCGTCTCAAGCTTGCGCTCCGCGTCGAAAGGTATGGCGTCCATAGCCTCGGCGTCTGTCGAGTAGATCCACACGTCGAAGTCGGAGAAGTTGTGAGACAGGTAATACGTGGCCTCCTTGTAGAAGTCGGGCAGGCCGCGCCTGGTCAGCTCGGGGTCGGTAGGCGGGCATGTTATCACCATGCCCTCGCTCGTCATGCGGCTCTGCTCGCGCAGGCTCCGGCGCACTATGCGGACGTCGGTCGTCAGCTTCATCTCGAGGGTCGACGTCTTGGCAATGTCCGTGGCGTCGGTGTCCACGTCGCTGCCCACTATGCTCAGGCGCAAGTTGTTGCGCTTGGCGAGAGCCTCCTCTTTCACTTTCTCGAACAGGGCCTCGTCGAAGTCCTTGAAATTTTGGAACAGGAACGGGTACTTCCTGAATGCGGCGGCGGGGATGTTGCGAGCCTTCATCGCGGCCTCGATGCATATCGTGCCGGCTCCGCACATGGGGTCCACAAGAGCCTGCTTGGGCTGCCAGCCAGACAGCTCTACGAGGGCCGCGGCGAGAACCTCATTGGTCGCGGCGTCAATGCCCTCGGGGCGGTAACCCCTGCGGTTGAGTGGAGCGCCGACAGCGTCGATGCTCAGGGCGACGCGCTCGTCGGTTATGTGGATGTTGATTACGTAATCCGGGTCGTCGGCATTGGTGTAAGGCCGCTCGTTCACGGTCTCCATAAGCTCGTCGGTCACCGCGTCATACACACGCTGCGCCGCTGAGCGCGAGTCGGTTATGACCTGACTGAAAGAGACGTGGTCAATGAAAAATGTCG
>CAKVCS010000267.1 GCA_934725785.1 uncultured Bacteroidales bacterium
CCTATGCGCCCCTCGAGGTCTTCCCTCATCTCGAAGGCGAGCATCTCGAAGAAGTAGGCTTGCGTCAGCTGGTCTGCCTGTTTAAGGGGCAGCAGTGCTTTTTCGAGTTCCGGCTTGCTATATGGGACCCATAGCCTGTCGCTCACGTCTTTCATTCTGAATTTCTCGACGTCCCAGCCGAGCATGTCGCACCGAAGCTCCGTCGGGTCGCAGTATCTCATCAGGTCATGGACTATCGAGTTTCTTATCCTGAAAGCCTCTTGCGCCTTGGCCTTGCTCATCCCGTCTCCCTCGCGTATCAAGCCTTGGCCAGTATCATATTTTGAATACAGGAAGTACTGGGAGGAGTGGCTGCCGCAAAGGCTTCCGAAACAGACGGTGAGCATTGTCTTGTATAGCATCATCTGCACGTAATGTTCCTCTTTTGCGCCAACGTGATGGAACGTCTCCATCTTTCCCGATTTCTGTTCCAGCAGAAAGTTCCAGTCTGACTGCATAAGGTCAGTACGTCCGCGAAGCCCGAGGTCTGCGCATATGAGAGATGATTCTGTTGACGCCACCTTGGGCTTGAAGTTGGGGTCGGATTCCGCAAGTGTCTTCAAAGCGTGCGCCACGTGCGCTTGCTGACTCCTTGCCTCGTTGTGCCATGCGGTGTCTATTCCGTCAACTGTGGCAATATCCAATGCGTTCGTCCTGAAAAAGTGGCGCGCGCTCGCGTTGTAGTCCAAGACGCCAGGGCGGCCCATGCGCATGTCGTTGAGGCACTCATCAAGAAATTGCCCAGCCAGGTTGCCCATTAGCGTGTGTTTTGTAGCCGCGTTGGGTGTGAGCCTTTTTATGAAGAACAGGTGGTGGCTTGTGGCGTAAGGAGCGTAGCATGAGCTTATTGCTGTTATGTCGACAAGGCAGTCGGGTTCGTACACCACCATGGCCAGCTCCGTGCGGCCTTGGATGGTGTGGTATATAATGTTCAGACGTGTGCCGCGCTTTAGCCATTTCGCCATATAACCATATTCGCTAAGGTCTATCCGCGTCGCGGAGGCTCCTCCCGTGTCGTCCTCGTTGGCTATGCGTACACTTCTTAAGTCTCTGCCGTCTATCACCGATGCCCGTAATATCCGCCACTCTTTGCACGCTTCTGTGCATGGCGCCGCTTCCGCGCCATCATCTGCGACCATCACATCGCTGTCCGTGGCGGAGTCGTCCATAGTGAGCAATGATGCCCAATGGCGTATGTTGGCTATGTCTTTCCGGAGGAATTCGTTGAACTTGCAGTCGGCGCTTCTCCAGCAGCGGCATCTCGTTCGTAAAGCCCTTAGTCCCTGCTCCCATCCGGAGTCTGTTAGGCTGGCCATATATGCCATCTTTGCGTATGCGTTGTGCATGGCATATGGCGCATCGGCTGTCAGCAAGTCCATAATCTCGTTGAGGATGCCGTTCATCATCCTGTACTTCTCGCACAGGCATACCTCTTCCCTCTCTACCTTGGTTATCCGTCTATCGTATTCTGCCGCAATCGCCTCGGGATATATTTTTCTGGCCCGCATTATCTTGACTTTTTTGAGATGTCAAATTTAACAATAATTGCGTTTTTGCGCTCTTCTTCATAATTTAGAGTTCGTTTCGTCTTTTGCCGAAACGTAAGCGGCATATGAAGAGTCTTTTGTCTTTGGCGTGTCTCGGCCTGTGCTTATGTCTCGCCTGTCTGGTGGCGCCCTCACAGGCTGTTAACGATGCAGAGTGGCGCTATCAGGCCCCGTCATCAAATGTCGGCGTGGCGGGCGTCCCGCCGGCACCATTGCTGCCTGCCGAGACCAGCAGGCTGCCCGAGCAGTTGTTAACGCGTACGGCCTACACAGTCAGTTACAATGCGGCAACTCGGCAGCCAAATTGGGTCGCTTGGGTTATAACGCGGGCAAATGTGTCAGAGCGGAACATGGTGGTGAAACGCCCATCCAATTCCCCTTTCCGCGAGGATTTCGAAGTCCGGCCTCCTCGGGCTACGCTCGATGATTACCGTGGCAGTGGTTGGACGAGGGGGCACCTCTGTCCGGCAGGTGACTGCCGATGGCGCGCGGACGTGCAGTATGAGTCTTTCTTGCTCACTAATGTGTCGCCGCAGTCGCGGGCACTCAACTCCGGGGTTTGGAATGACATAGAGAAATCTTGCCGCAGATGGGCTTTACGCTATGGAAAGGTATATGTCGTGGCCGGGCCAATGTTCTTCAAGCAAAGCGATAAAGGGTGCATCGGCCCCAACCGTGTC
>CAKVCS010000268.1 GCA_934725785.1 uncultured Bacteroidales bacterium
TCTTCATGTCCGACCACCTCCTGCCGGCCGAGAATTGCCTCTCGCCGCAGAGCCTCTTCAAGTTCCAGAGCGACGCCATACGCCAGGCCGCGCGCCAGGGCAACGGCGCCGTTTTCGTCGGGCGCTGCTCTGACTACATCCTCCGCGACTTTCCCGACCGTGTCGACGTCTTCATCTCGGCCGACATGGGCAGCAGGGTCAAGCGGGCCTCGCATTACTACGACGTCTCGGAGGAGGAGGCCGCGAAGAAGATTGCCGATATGGAGTCGGCGAGGGCCGACTATTACAATTTCTACACGGAGAAGACTTGGGGCATGGCCGCCGGTTACAACATATGCGTCGACTCGACCGACCTCTCCATTGAGCAGGTGGCCGATGTCATAATAAACTTCGCCAAGCTCACGGGCAAGCTGCAGTAGGGGGCCGCGGCCCCGCCTTCACGGCAACGTTATGAACTACTACCTTCTCCTTGGAGGCAACGAGGGCGATGTCGACGCCACCATGGCCCGGGCCGTCCGCCACCTTGCCGAGGCGGGCCGAGTGACGGCCGTGTCGCGGGTCGTCGCTAGTCCGCCATGGGGCTTCGAGGCCGACACGCCTTTCCACAATGCCGTGGTGAGGCTCGGCAGCGAGGTCGGCCCCTTCGCGCTCCTCTCGTTCGTCAAGCACCTCGAGGTCGTCCTCGGCCGCAAGCCCAAGACTCGCGCCTGTGGCTATGAGAGCCGCCCCATCGACATCGACATCCTCTTCTGCGACTCGCAGACGGTCAACACCGATGTGCTGCAGATTCCCCACCCGCGGCTCCACCTGCGCCGCTTCACTCTCGTCCCGCTCGCCGAGCTCGCCCCGGGTCTCGTCCACCCCGTGATGCGAAAGAGCGTCGAGCAGCTGCTCAGCGAGTGTGAGGACGACTCGGAAGTCACAGTCCTTGGAAGCCTCCCTCTCTAAGAGAAAAACAAAAAACATAGGATAACAACAACAATCAGATGAAATATAACCGTATTTTGCTGAAACTCAGCGGAGAGTCCCTTATGGGACATCAGGGCTATGGCATCGACGTCGACCGCCTTGCGGACTACGCCAAGCAGATTGCCGAGGCGGCCCGCGCGGGCGTCAAGATAGGCATAGTGATAGGCGGCGGAAACATCTTCCGCGGGCTGCAGGGCGCGGCGAAGGGCTTTGACCGCTATAAGGGCGACCAGATGGGCATGCTCGCCACCACCATCAACTCGCTCGCTCTCTCGCAAGCCATCTCGGCGCAGGGAGTGCATGCGCGAGTGCTCACCGCAATCCGCATGGAGCCCATAGGCGAGCTATACTCCAAGCCGAGGGCCATGGAGCTGCTCGAGAAGGGTGAGGTCGTGATAATGGCGTGCGGCACGGGCAACCCCTATTTCACGACCGACACGGGATCGAGCCTCCGCGCCATCGAGATTGAGGCCGACGTGATGCTCAAGGGCACGCGAGTGGACGGCATCTACACCGCCGACCCCGAGAAGGACAAGACGGCCACCAGGTTCGACCAGATAACATATGACGAGGTCTACAACCGCGGGCTCAAGGTGATGGATCTTACGGCCACGGCCATGTGCAAGGAGAATGGCATGCCAATCTTCGTCTTCAACATGGACGTGGTCGGCAACCTCGCAAAGGTCCTCGCTGGAGACATGTCGGTAGGCACGCTCGTGCACAACTGAGCCGCTCAAGCGCGACGAGGACCGCATGCCGCGAGCCGCCCCCATCCCCCGCACGGCGCGAGGGTGGACAGCCGGGGCTGGAGGGCTCCCCGTCTCTTTTTTGACTCCATATTTTTCAAATTATCAATTTAATACCACAAGAATAGATGAAGAGGTTATTTTATGCGGCTTTAGCCCTTTGGGCGGCTGCGCTCCCGCTGCGATTGTCCGCCCAGTCTGCCGACTACTCGGCGGAGTATGACGGCGCGGCTGTCGCGATGGCGAAGGTCGAGGCCCCCCAATTCCCCGCCAACGAGGTGTCCGTGACCGAGTTCGGCGCAAAGGGCGACGGCGTCACGCTCTGCACGGAGGCTTTCGAGAAGTCCATAAAGAAGCTCGTCAAGCTCGGGGGCGGGACCGTCTCCGTGCCGCGCGGCGTATGGCTCACCGGCCCCATAGTCCTTAAGAGCAATATCCGGCTCAATGTCGAGGAGGGGGCAATCGTCGTCTTCTCGCCCGATAAGAGCCTCTACGTCAAGGAGCCGGGGAAGCATTGCGTCTCGCTGCTCCGCGCCTC
>CAKVCS010000269.1 GCA_934725785.1 uncultured Bacteroidales bacterium
GTATGGCATGCCTCCAACATCCGGCATCGGCATCGGCATCGACAGACTTGTCATGCTCATGACTGGCAAGAACGCCATCGGCGAGGTCATGCTCTTCCCCCAGATGAAGCCCGAGAAGAAGGTGGCGCGCGACTCCGCCGAGGCCTTCGGCGCCCTTGGCGTCCCCGCGCAGTGGGTCGATCCGCTCTATGCCGCCGGTGTCAACACTGTGGCCGAGATGACCGCAATGAAGCCCGGCAAGGTCCACCAGATGCTCTGCGATATCAACAAGAAGAACAAGCTCGGACTCGCGCCCCTCAAGCAAGAGGAGGTCGCGGCGTGGTTCGGCTCTAAGGAGTAACAAGCCGTGAACGCTTCCGCCACAAGGACAGAGTCTCTGCTCGGCGACAACCCGAGGGTCGGACTGATAGGCAGCGGCAGCTGGGCCACGGCCATCGCAAAGATGTTGCTGTGCAACGTCAGGCACCTCAACTGGCATGTCCGCAACCCGAAGAACGTCGAGCTGTTCAAGCTTACGGGGCGCAACCCGAGCTACCTGTCGAGCATTCAGTTCGACACCGCGAAGATTACGTTCTCATCCGATGTCAACGAGGTCGTCGACAATTCCGACGTCATCTTCCTCGTCGTCCCGTCCGCCTTCGTGCAGGACGTCATGAAGGACCTCCGCTCCCCACTCTCCGGCAAGTGCGTCATATCCGCCATCAAAGGCCTAATCCCCGAGAAAGGGATGATCATAGGGACGTGGCTCAACCAGTGCATGGGAGTGCCCATCGACCGCATCGGAGTCATCAGCGGGCCCTGCCACGCAGAGGAGGTCGCCCTCGAGAGGCTGTCTTACCTGACCGTGTCTTGCCAAGACGTGTCCCTCGCCCAAGAGTTCGCAAAGCTCATTACGTGCCACTTCATCAAGACTTCCATCTCCGACGACATCTACGGCACAGAGTACTCGGCCGTCCTCAAGAACATTATGGCAATAGCCTCGGGCATTTTCCACGGCCTCGGCTACGGGGACAACTTCCAGGCCGTGCTGATATCCAACGCCATTCAGGAGATTAAGAGGTTCGTTGACACCGTCCACCCCATCCCGAGGGACATCAAGAGCTCGGCCTACCTCGGCGACCTGCTCGTGACGTGCTACTCGCAGTTCAGCCGTAACCGAACCTTCGGGACGATGCTCGGCAAGGGATACTCCGTCAAGGCGGCGCAGATGGAGATGCTCATGGTGGCCGAGGGATATTACGCCACCAAGAGCATTAAGGCCATCAACGACCGATACCAGGTCTCGATGCCCATCACGGACTGCGTCTACAACATCATATACGGCAAGGTCTCGCCTGTCATCGAGTGCATGCTCCTTACGGAGCAGCTCCACTGACGCCGGGTACGGGCCCGTCATCAACAAAGAGAACCGGAATACAAACATATCAATCAGGTGCCGCCTCCATACTATCGTACAGGCGGGCGGCGTCAAATTTTTTCTTTACAAAGATGAAGATTGACATTTCAAAGGCGTCTGTAGACATCAAGCCTCTGCAGGCTGAGGTAGCCGCCGCACAGGAGAAGCTCGACAAGGGCACTGGCGAGGGTAACGATTTCATCGGATGGCTCCACTTGCCGAGCGAGATCTCCGAGGCCTTCCTCAACGAGGTCGAGGAGAGCGCCAAGGCGCTCCGCGACAATTGTGAGATCGTTGTCGTAGCGGGAATTGGTGGCAGCTATCTCGGCGCGCGCGCCGTCATAGAGGCCCTCTCCAACAGCTTCGACTATTTGCAGACCAACCGCAAGGCCCCTGTCGTGCTCTTCGCTGGTCAGAACCTTGGCGAGGATTATCTCGCCGACCTCCTCGCCACCCTCAAGGGCAAGAAGTTCGGCATCATCAACATCTCCAAGAGCGGCACGACCACCGAGACGGCCGTGTCGTTCCGCCTCCTCAAAGCGCTGCTCGAGAAGCAGGAGGGCAAGGATGGCGCGCGCAAGCGCATCGTAGCCGTAACCGATAAGGCTAAAGGCGCGCTCCGCACTCTCGCAACCCAGGAGGGCTACAAGACGTTCGTCATTCCCGACAATGTCGGCGGACGCTTCTCTGTCCTCACTCCCGTTGGCCTCCTCCCAATCGCAGTCGCCGGGTTCGACATCAAGAAGCTCGTTGCCGGCGCTGCCGACATGGAGAAGAAGACCGCAAGCTCAGTTCCTTTCGAGGAGAACCCGTCGGCCGTTTACGCCGCCGCGCGCAACGTCCTCT